>CAYFJU010000061.1:0-20372 GCA_964343505.1 uncultured bacterium | reverse complement strand
ACATAATCAAACCGGAAAGGATACCACTGTCAGATAAAGTCGTGGTCAGTGCATATTATTGATGGTGGTATTTTATGCCCCGGTAATAAACTTGGAATGCATTTCACCTATGTCCCCGAAGAGAACTATAAATGCCAAAGGTCTATACCAATGGAATTTTTTGAAAGTATTCAGGGAAAATCTGTTTTTAATCCATAGATTGAGCTAGAGGTGTCACGTTGAAGGTGGACCATACTAAGTTATTAATTTTGTTTTCGATTGCGCTTCGCTTTTCAATATCAGTTTCATTGTAGCATTTTTCAGATAAAGCGATTAGTCTCTTTGAGTTTTCTAAGTTCGGGTCAGGTATAGGGAACTGTTCTACATATTGGGTTATGAATCTTCTACGGTTTGAATATAGCTTGTTTTGGAACTTTAAGTCATAAAAGTCTTCAATGAAATTTGAATTTGCTATGGCTAAAATCAACCAGAGAATATTTTCTGGAGAATCTTCTTTGTCGCGTACCATCCAATAGCAATCCCCATTTACAACTGATCCTTCTGTGTCTAACCAAAACATAGGTTTTTCTGATATATCACGGAATATAATTTTAGGTTTTTCCCAAAGAGACGGGTTTTGTGGAACCCATATCTCGTACCAATTTCTTTTAGCCTTTATTACATAGTGGCGATTTGTCAATTGTTCCTCGTGTTCTTCAAGGTACTTTTTGGAAAGCGGGTATTCATTAATATTGTAGGCTTTTCGTTTACCATCAATTATTGTGTGTGTGTGAAAAGAATTGCTTTTTTTGTTAACTCATTACATCTATAGCGGTCTGCTACATGGTGTGTTGTAAGTGGCTTGAGTAATTCAGGTTCATAACCAACTTCAGATTTCCAATCTGAATGAATAAATACGTTGTCAGCAGTTGTTTTCACCCCTACACGAATTTCCCCTATATCTTTAAATTTAGCCCATGTGTTTTTGGTTACTTTTTTTAACCATCCATCTGATTTGTTATCCTGAAGTCGCCAAACATCGGAGGGATCATTATCAAAGTTTAATTGACCGTGTTTAACACAATAATTATCTTTTGGAGAAGAAACTATACCAGTGTAATGAAGTGCTTCAATTTGGTTGTTGACTTTTAATGTTTTTTGAGAATCAAAATTATTTGTAGCTACGTAGAGAGAAGAAAAAGGCACATTAATATTCCCTCCTCTTGTTCTAGGTGATAGGATCATTACAACGGGAAGGACGGCAGCTTCAAATACTTTGGTATCTCCGAAATCCCAAATATTCTTTATATTATACTGGTTGTAAAGAATATTTCTAAAACGACCTGCACCTTTTGTTGTTAGAAAACGATTAGAAACAATGACTCCGGCAACCCCGCTGGGGTCTAACACGGCATTTAATGCAACCAAAAATGCTTGATAAATATCTATTCGACCTTTTAATCCAAAATACTTGCTTAATAGTTGTGCTTGTTCAGCACCTAATACTTGGGTTCGAATATAAGGTGGGTTGGCAATGAGTAAGTCAAAATCAGGGAACTCGCTTGAAGAAAATAAATTTGGTTGTCCTGAAAACCCACCTTTTTCAATACATACCTGTAAAAAATCTTTATTGAAAAGTTTAGGTGTAATATTGTGGAACTTTTTGTTAATTCTTTCTTTAGTAATTTCAATTGAAGCTGGATTAATATCAAATCCATAGACATCAATGTTTGTAATAGAGTGTTGTTGTAAAGCATTTATTAGACTGATAAGTAATTCACCATCACCTACTGCCGGATCAACAATCTTTATAGACTTCTTTAAATTTGAGTGTCTTATCATATTGGCAGAAATAAAGTCGGCGAAGATTTTTGGCGTGTAATGTGCGCCATCACGCTTTCTTGATTCAACGTGACTATATCTTTCAGTTGTTATCATTTTTTCTTCTGTTAGGATATTTATTTAACCAGCAATTCACCTAAACGCCGATTCTTTTCGATACTGTCATCTAGGCGTTTCATTACTTCCGGATGGGGCTCTGGGATGCGGATATTAAATGGCAGACCTTTGTATTCTTCGATTAAACTGTAAAAAATATTAATCGCTTCTGAATGATTGATCCCCAGGCGTTTGAGAATATTGGAAACATTCTCCTTTTTCTGTGGGTCGATCATCGCCCGAACAGTTGCCGTTTTTGCCATGATTTATTCCTTACTTTATATGGTTTTAATATAGCTATAATAAGGCTATATAGCTATGGAAATTTGGTCAAAGTCATTTTGTTAATTTTCGTGCATTTCGTGTGTTTCGTGGTCATAAATAAAAAAGAAAAGCGTAATTTCCACCCCTATTTAACTAAGGAAATTCCATGAAAGAATTAGGCCCCGATTTTTACAATATTACCGCTCTCCTTTCCGAAGAAGAATTGCTGATCCAGCAAACGGCATACGACTTTGTTCAGACTGAGTTCATGCCCGTGATAAATGAACATTTTGAGAATGCCACTTTCCCCATGGAACTGGTCCCAAAACTGGGTGAACTGGGATTTATGGGCTCATCCCTGCCGGAAGAAAGCGGTGGCGCCGGTGTGAGTAATGTGGCGTATGGCCTCATTCTCCACGAACTGGAACGAGGCGATTCGGGCTTACGTTCTTTTGCCAGCGTCCAAGGCGCTTTGGTCATGTATCCCATCCACGCTTATGGTTCCGATGAACAAAAAGCCAAATGGCTTCCGGGACTGGGTGCCGGTACAAAGATCGGTTGCTTCGGACTCACCGAACCGAATTTTGGCTCCAACCCCGGCGGCATGGCCACCCGCTGCAAACGGGACGGTGACGATTGGATCATTAACGGAAATAAAATGTGGATCACCAACGGCACCCTGGCAGATGTGGCTGTGGTTTGGGCACGGGATGAAGAAGGTATCGTCCGGGGATTCTTGCTTGAAAAAGGCATGGATGGGTTCACATCCAGCGACATTCATGGGAAATTGAGTCTGCGGGCATCGGTGACGTCTGAACTGTCTATGGCGAATGTGCGCGTGCCCGATTCAGCACGACTCCCCAATATCGAAGGATTGAAAGGGCCCTTGGGTTGTCTAACCCAAGCCCGGTACGGTATCTCCTGGGGCATGGTGGGCGCCGCTGTGGACTGCTACAATACTGCATTGGATTATTCAAAAGAGCGGAAACAATTTTCCAAGCCGATCGGTGGATATCAATTGACCCAAGCGAAATTGGCGGACATGGTCACACGCATCACGGAAGCACAGCTATTGTGTTACCGGTTGGGACGGTTGAAAGATGAAGGGAAAATGACCTTTCAGCAGGTATCCATGGCGAAGCGGAATAATTGCGAATTGGCCAGAGAAACGGCCAAGATTTCACGTGGTATCCTTGGGGCAAACGGGATTACGGAAGATTATCCTATTATGCGCCACATGGCCAATATTGAATCGGTCTATACGTATGAAGGGACCCACGAGATGCATACGCTCATCATCGGCCAGCAGGAAACAGGGATGGCTGCTTACGATTCGTAAATTTTTATAGTAGTAGAGACGATGCGTCGCGTCGTCTCCACATCATTTTTCAAATACTTTACGAGTTTATTTTCTCTCCTGAAGTTCCTGGCAGAACTTCTTTTTTCTCACTTTTAGTTACTTTATAAAGCGTTCTATGTGAGTCATCACCGGCATTAATGGAATTTATCCCTTTAATATCTTCCCATTTCGCATGCTTAATACAGTACAGGGTGATTGACTTGCTGTCTCTTAGAAAAAAAGCATCCTTAAAGCTATCAGTTCCATATTTGTGTAGCTTGAATTTAGTATCCATCAATGGATAACTTGTTATCTTGCTTGCACAACCGGTAATAAAGACTGAAAGAAAAAATAGGATTGCTTGATGCTTTACTGATTTTTTTATTTTATTCTCCTTTTTTACAGGTTGCCCTCAATATACAGAATTTTTCAAAAAAAATAGCATTTTGATTGATCCACTAACTCACGGCTGAAATCGCGGGTGAACAACGGATAGAAAGACGAAACCGTTTTAACGGGTTTCCAATTATTCGCCGGGTTTAAACTCTAAAATATTATCATAGGTGAGTAGTTTGAGCGAAATATCCGGATATTTATTCCTGAAGAATTTGTATTTATAAGGTTTATACAAATTATCCTTAAACTTCACTTCGTATGCTTTTTTCTCCTGAATGATAAAATCCACTTCCTGTTTTTTTTGAGTTCGCCAGTATTTCATATCCCAATCGCTGTCATAATGATCGGCGAACAGCCGGTACACATAGTTTTCTAAAAGTTCGCCCCGATCTTCCCTGATCAATATGGGATCAAAATTTCCGGCGAAAAAGTTGCGTAATCCCAGATCCTGGAAATAGGCTTTCTTCATTTTTCGCAATTCAGCTTCTGCACTTTTGTAGAAGGGAGCTAATGAACCAATGTGAAAGGATTTTTTCATAACATGGAGATAAAGTTCGATGGTGTTGTATTCTTTCTTTAATGAATTGCCGATGGTATTGGCATTTAATAGACCACCAATTTGCCGCGACAAAATTTTCAGAATATCCAAGTAAACATTGGGAAATCTTAAGGATGCTTCCTGAATATCTTTTTTGATATAGGATGTTACTAATTCTTTCAGGACATCCATTTTTGTTTTGATCGAAGAAGATGTAACGACTCTTGGATATCCACCATAGAGTAAATATTCTGTGAACAAGGCCATTAATTCATTGAAATTATACTTTGTTAAATGATTAGAATGGACTGTTTCGGACCAATCTTCATATCCACGAAAGTATAAAAATTCATTAAATCCCATGGTAGGCAAATGGAATATCTTTTTTCTTCCAGCAAGGGAATCCTTGAATTTTTTATCGATGTAGAAACTGGATGAGCCACTCACAATTAATTTGAGATTGGGCGTGTATTCATCGTATAAAAGTTTTAAAAAATTTGATGGATCATCCAAATATTGTACTTCATCGATGAAAACAACTATTCTCTCATCATTTTGTGGAAGATTTATAAATTGAAACAGATTCTTTGGATGTGTATTAAACGCATTCAAATATGTTTTTTCTTCTAGTGAAAAAAAAGCGTGTTCTTTTCCAGGGGAAGAGTACTGACCATTTAGTTGTTTTAGTAAGGTAGTTTTACCGGTTTGGCGTGCTCCAATTAGAAGTGTGATTTCTTTTTCTGCTACATGTCCCAAAAGATGTTTTAATAGAAATCTTTCTTTCATAATGACTGTAAACTACAATATTATTCCAAAATGACAAAACTAAAATAAAATATTATTCCTATTATTGATATCCATAGTAGAATATTATTCCAATTATGGGACTATTGACTGGAATATTATTCCACTTTTCTGAAAAAGTTTCTCCTAAAAAAAGTAATCCTTTGTCGTGAAACGAACTTGTAGCTCAAAGAGCGATGAAATAAAGCTCAATGTAATTGATAAACCACTAAAGTGGTTCATGATCTGATAGATTCAATAACCCTCGGCTTAAGCCGTGGGTTATGAAATGACAAAGGGATGAAACCGTTTTAACGGTTTATCAATGAATAAGCAACAATCCAGGGACTGATTGAAAATGCTTATCTGCCGTGGCGACAGCCGTACCATGTTCTTTGGCCACAGCCGCAATCCACATATCGTTAGTTGGAATGGGTGTACCGGCTCTTTTCAAGTCGAGAAAAATTTGACTGTAATGCAGAGCCGTCTTTTCTGTGATATCCACAATTAGAACGCGGGGGGAATCTAAAAATTCGTTAAAAAGTGTCATGTTCTTTTCAAATTTGGCTCCAAACCGGAATCCTGAAAGCAACTCTCCCATGACAATCGAACATACATATATTTTTTCTGCTTTCTTTAATACTTCAGTTGCATAGCTATCATTTTTCATAGCCAGACTATAGATGTTTGTATCAATGACGATGGGATTCATTGCCACAAGTCAGTATCCACGGACTGAAACTCTTTTTGACTTTTCTCAAAGGAATCATAGTCATCGTCAGACCATTGCCCAAAAAGGAAGTTGAGATCATCATATTCCTTGGTGTGGATATTGTCTTTATCTAATCCCAGACTTTTTCGAAGTGAATTCAAAATGAATTGATTAATGCTTACAGATTCACTCTTTGCAGCATTTTTGATCTTTTTCTCCAAGTTTTTATCCACACCCCGTATGGTTATGGCTTTCATTTATTTCTCCAAATGATATCATTTAGTGGAATCATAGTGCAATCATAATATAGAATCATTTATGCAGTCAGACAACAAAAATTCAACTATGACTTCAGTTCCGGGCTATCATGCCATACCTATTTATAATATGTAACCGAAGAAACGCGTAAAGGCGTAGCATCGCCACATGTCTCCATGATATATTTCACCCCTATCAATCAAGGAGATCATCATGTACGAACCGACCATCAACTATCTGGCCGTATTGGTGTCCGCAGTTCTGTTTTTCATGCTGGGGGCGCTTTGGTATTCCCCGGTGATGTTTGCCAATGCCTGGGTCAAGGGCATGGGACTCACCGATGAACAAATAAAAGAAATGAAAGAAAAAGGTCCCGGAGCCAAACCATTTATCATTTCGTTTTTGGGTGGATTGGTCATGGCCTTTGTCACCGCCCACATTGTGGACTTTATGAAAGTGGTCTTTGGCGATTCGGGAATGTCGAATCTGGCCATTGGACTCACAACGGGGTTTTGGCTCTGGCTGGGGTACATTGCCACCTATTCACTGAACACCGTGGCCTACGAAGATAAATCCTGGCAATTCTATTTCATTAATAATGGTTATCAATTAGTTGGACTTTTCGTCATAGGAGCAATATTAAGCGTATGGGTATGAAACGTAGAGATTTCTTAAAAACAAGCGCCATCGGGTTGGCAGTACCGTCAGCAGTGTTTGGTGGTGCAACAATTAAAACAAGCAAGAATAATCCAATCATTCTCTCCACTTGGAATCATGGATTACCGGCCAATGAAGCTGGCTTAGAGGTATTTCGAAAAGGCGGCAATGCCATGGATGCGGCGGAAGCGGGCGCACGTGTCCCCGAAGCAGATCCGAAAAGTACATCGGTTGGATTTGGCGGTCTCCCAGACGAACAGGGGAATGTAACACTGGATGCCTGCGTTATGGATTCCACCGGTAATGCCGGCTCAGTCGCTTTTGTCCAAAATATTAAACATCCTGTATCCGTGGCGCGAAAGGTCATGGAAGGCACTAAACATGTGATGCTCGTTGGGGAAGGTGCACGGCAGTTCGCCGTTTCTCAAGGATTTGAAGAAATGGATTTGCTAACTGATGAATCCAAAAAAGCATGGGAAAAATGGAAAAAAGAACGGCAGGAAATGACACCCCATGAAACACACGATACCATCGCTGTTTTGGCCCAGGATAATAATGGGGATTTAGCCGGAGCATGTACCACCAGCGGCTGGGCCTATAAAATGCATGGCAGGGTGGGGGACAGCCCCATTATCGGTGCCGGACTATATGTGGACAATGAAGTGGGCTGTGCCGGCGGAACGGGGCTCGGGGAAGAAGTGATCAAAACGGCCGGCAGTTTTTTGGTGGTGGAACTCATGCGGCAAGGGTATGACCCGACCGCCGCCTGCGAAGAAGCCCTGAAACGGGTGATCAAACGCCATAACGGAAACCCCGATTTTCAGATTGCTTACATCGCCATCCGGAAAGATGGAAAAATCGGGTCCGCCTGCATCAAATGGTCATTTGAATATGCTTTAGCTCGCGGCGGGGAAAATAAACTGCATAAAATTAAGGGACTGATCTAATAATTCTGTCGCACTTCGTCAAGCTCAGTGTGACAGAATTTGTATTGATAGTGAAATTATTTTTTCAGTGAGTGAAAATATGACTCGCCGCCCAGACTTCATTGAAGGTATTTTCAATTACTGCGATTACATTTGCGAAAAATGCCCTTATTCAAATCGCTGTTATTTATACTGGTCCGAAAAACACCCAGAAGAAGCTGAAAAGGATATGAAAAAAGCGTCCAAGAAATGGGATAAAATGCTGGAAGATGTTCACATCCCCGAGGACTGGGAAATCCCTCAAGAAGAAAAAGACCTGGAAGAACGGATGGACAGATTATGTGAAAAACGTATGAAACCGGTCAAAATCCTTTCATCAATGGCCCATAAGATGATAGATAAAATTGATGAAAAATACTGGGAATCAGAGGATACAGAATTAAGAGATGTCTTGGATAAGATTACGATCAACATGTTTCTGGTTAGCGCAAAAATGTATCGCGCACTTCATGGATTACCGGAATCCGTTGAAGAAGAACCATCAGAAAGTTATTTTTATGGTTATGATGCGGAAAATACTCTATTAGCTTTAAAAGGCTTTTTATGGAATTTTAAAAGTGGGTGTACAAACCTGCCGACTTATTTCCCCGAGCATGGCGATACCTGTAAAAAACAGGTCAATATGATTGAAAATATTTTATTGAAAATCGATCAGAAATATTTACCCATGGTTCTTGCGCTGAAAAAATATGATGATGTTTGAAGCGCTCACCAACTGGTTTACCTCAAACGGCTTTGGCCAGGAGTAAACAGGAATTAGAAACTGCTTAATTGTCAGCCGTGACCAAAGTTTATTTAAACATATTTAGTTCATTTTATTCGTTTCTTCAATTTACCTTTAGCCTTAGTTGGGTACAGTGCTGTTATTTCTTATAAACGCTTCAGCATGTTTTCTGCCACTGTCAATAAGCTTTACCTTTTGCTTTTTTGACAACTTTTTTATTATTGGACCTATACCCACTGAAGAAACTGAAACAGTCCTCTCCCAATCTGCATTGATTAATTGATTCCGGTTTAAATTTTCGATGACAAAAACGAAAAATGCCATCACGTAATCCTGGATATTATCAATCTCCATTGGGACCAGTTCTTTTGATTGTGAATCGTTCTGGATTTGCAAGTCAGAATCAATTCTGATGCCTATCGTTGCGGGGTTGGGAATCCTGATGGTATTATTGTTGGAATCAACACTTACACTGTCGAATAAAAAAATGGGATAATTACCAATGATACCGCCATCCATGACGATATCCAGATCATCTGCCTTTTTAGGATTCTCATAGACTTTACCGGTGCTGTCAATAAAAACAGCTTTGAAATACAGCGGAATGGACATTGAAATTCTGACCGCATCTTTAATTTTCATTTCAGGGTAGGATTCGTGGGAAAGCACAATCAGCTTCTGTTTATTAAGGCAGGTTGCTGTAATATATAAGTCCTTATACCCTTGTGTGTGGAGTGTGGAAAATGTTATTTCAGAGTCCCCTGTTTTATTTGAAATTATATTTTCCAGCCATTGCGTGAATTTGTCGCCGCGATACCATCCATAGTTTTTCCGCATGCGATAGAAACCGCCGAATAGGATGTATTTACCGTCATTAAACTTTTTAATGTCGGTCCTGGAGACAATATCTATAATTTCATCGGCGGAATAACCTAATGAAACCATTAAGGCCGTTAATGCACCAGCGGAGGTTCCACCGACTTTTTCAATGTTCTCTAAAATACCCTGCTGTTCAAATACATCAATAACCCCCGCATAAGCAATCCCCCTGATGCCCGCGCCCTCAAACACAAGATTCCTGATGTTCTGTATCGGGGCACTTCCAAAGTTTTGGGTAAAGAAAAAGGCAAACCATAAAAAAACGCTTTTTTGATATACTGTTTGAATGGTGCCCAATGTTTCTGTTTTATTTCGAGTGGGTTTATGCCCCCAAATTAATCACACGAAACCATTCGTTTTTGTCTATTAATCATTTTTTGTGTTTGAGACCTACCTGTCATTGTCGTAGAACCAATGTTCCATGTCCCAATTATTGCCCCTCAGAATTCTCGATAAAATTCTTGATTCGATCGTACACATAAATCAGATCACTTTTGAGGTTGTTATCCCTGTTTTGTCCATTAAAGAAAGTCCGGAAGTCAGCAACGAATTACCGGTGAAATTTCGTTGGACGACAACCAGGTTGTTTACCGGGTCTATCATTAAAAATTGCCCTCCATACCCGTCCGCCCAAATGGTGTTATTATCGTTATCAATCCACCAGGAATAGGCGTGTGCTTCATAGGGGTTAAACATGTCTCCGAAATTTGATAAATCTGAATAGGGCTCCAAGCTTTCCTCAAGCCATTCAGAAGAAACAACCTGCTTATTTTCCCATTTTCCATTTTGAGCAACAAGGACACCGATTTTCGCAAAGTCTCGCGCACTGAGATAAATCCAAAATATGCGGTGGTCCGATTCATCTTTCCTCAAAAACCAGGGATTCCCATAAACAACATTTTTTGGATGAAAGTCCAGCATGCCAATTGGTTTGGCCAAGTGCTCCTCCATAAACGCGCCCATGGACTTTCCTGATTTTTGTTCAAGGATGGTCCCTAAAGCATTAAAATCAAAATTATTGTAAAAGAAATATTCACCGGGCTTGTGTTGTCCTCTTTTGGGGCGACGCCTTTCCTGCCAATCATGCTCACCTTCGGCTTGAAGATAAATGCCTGATCGAGACATTAACAGATCCCTTATCGTTGCCGATTTTTCTTGGGCAGTGAGCGGTATTTGACTTTCATCAATACCCAATTCTTCTAAAGATTCATCCAGACGTAAAAGCCCTTTATCCTGTGCGATACCCATGAGAAGGCTCATGATGCTTTTCCGCGCTGAGTGGCAGTTTACCAGTTCTTTTATGTCCCCCTCTTCAAAAATAATTTCTCCCTTATGAATTGCCACCACCGTTTGCATCCGCCGGGCTTCATATTTTATAAATCTTTTTAAATCTTCTTTTATTTGAACGGATAGAAAATCAGCTGTTGAAATTTCCCTTCCATAGGGACTCTTTTTCGCCGGAACGCGGGGGATAATTGAGTAAATGAGAAGGATGGCGATGACCGCAATTAGGACCTTCACAAAGTTAATTTTCTTTTTCGGGATGTCCATTGATGATGATTTTCTTTTTATTCATTTAGAGTCGAATAAATTATTATTCTGATTCAGGTAGGGCATCAAATTCTTTTCGTTTATTCTCAAACCATTCTTTCATTGCATTGGCATCTTTCATTAATGCTTGCATGGCACCCATGGCTTTTAGGTGTGCTTCATCACCTTGCTGAAACATCTCTTTACCGTGTTGTTGGCTTTGTTGTGTTATTTCATCAAAAGTTTCTGCAGAAAATTCCAAATCACAAGCACCGCCCAATTGTTTGCATGTCATTGTTTTCATGAATGAGTTCCTCGGTTGATTATAATAATAATTCCCGTTTCGTCCGTTTGAAACTACACAGTTCAAGCCATAAATTTCAAAAGTCATCGACTTCATTAAACATATGTTCGAATCACTTACAAACTTTTTCGTCCCCAATTCAAAAGAGTCCGCCCAATCCTACCGGACAAAAATTGGTGTTTTCCAGGGCTGGATCTCCGTTTTTGTGAATGGACTCTTATTCATTTTTAAAATGGCTATCGGTCTCATGGTGGGCGCCGTGAGCGTGATCGCCGATGCGATCCACACCCTTTCCGATGTTATTTCATCGTCGATTGTTATCTGGGGGTTTAAACAGGCCGAAAAACCAGCTGATGTGGAGCATCCCTACGGCCACGGCCGGGCGGAATACATTGCCACCTTGATCATTGCCATCCTGCTGTGTGTGGCCGGGATCGAGTTTATTGAAGCGGCCATTGGCCGCATTCGGCATCCCGAAGTGGTGGAAGCGAAATGGTGGATGGTGGCGGTATTGGGCATCACCATTGTCATCAAAGAAATCACGGCCCGCTATGCGGAATTTCTTTCTTCAAAAATTGCATCAAGCACCTTGCATGCGGATGCCTGGCACCACCGCACGGACGCCATTTCCAGCCTCTTGGTGGTCGCCGCCATGATTGCCGGTATTTACGGCTACCCCGCTGTGGATGGCTGGGCCGGTTTGGGGGTCGCCCTATTTTTAATCTTCACCGGATTTGAACTCGCCAAGGATGCGGTGGACGATCTCATCGGCAAACCTCCGACTTCCGAAGAAGTGGAAAGCATCCGGCAGATTGTGTTAGGGGTGGAAGGGGTATTGGGCGCCCATGATATCACCGTTCATAGTTACGGCCATGATAAATTCGCCAGCGTCCATGTCGAAATTGATGCAGAAGAAACCACCGCCGCGGCCCATGATATTTCAGAAGAAGTGGAAAAGCGCATTCAAAAGGCCTTGGGCGTGGAGCCCACCGTGCATTTGGACCCGGTTCATCCCCGCAATCCCATGGTCCAGGAAATTCAGACCTATTTACATCAGGCTTGGAATGGAGATGAACGGATTACCGATATCCACGATATCCGCGTGGTCGAAACGGAAAACCACCATGTGATCCTGTATGGGATTAATGTGAAAGCAGGCATGGGCCAAGCCCAGATCGTGGCCTGTTACCGTGAAATGGAATCTGCCTTAAAAGAAAAATATCCAGGCTACGAAATCGACATTAAAGTTTCACCGATGTATCGTTTTTAACGTAAACTTTAGGGATAATTAAAAAAGGAATTTTAAAGAGATATGGCACCCTTAATCATTTTGACCGTCTGTTTTGGCATAACACTCCTGACCAACAAATTCCTGCTGAAAGAGAAATTGTCATTATCATTAATGGGTAGAATTTCTTTGTCAATCATGTTGATTGCAACCGGGATCGCCCATTTTACGCACACCGAGCAAATGATTCAAATGATGCCCGAAATCGTTTTCTATAAAAAAGAGGTAGTGTATTTCACTGGAATTCTTGAATTAATGGCTTCGGCGGGGCTGTTAATACCCAAACTCACAAAATTGGCCAGCATTTTATTAATCCTGTTTTTCATCGCCGTGCTACCGGCAAATATTGTGGGCAGTATGAAACAAGTGAGCCTGGGAGGAATGGAGAAAGGGGTGAGTTATCTATATTTTAGAATCCCTTTACAGATGCTGTTTATTTTATGGGCCTACTATTTCGGAATAAGAAAAAATAAAGCTTAAGCAGCATTACTCAGATTTATTGTATTTCTCCCGAATGATACTCAACCTGTTTACCTTCAATTTTTAAAATAGCCGATCCGGACTCACCCAGGGATTTAAAAACCCCCCGAACAATTTTATCACCGTGATGGAACTGGACTTCATCATCCAAATGGCCGCAGGTCGCTTCCCAGTTAGATTGAATATCATCTATATTTTTAGGAAGACCATCGGCCATTTTTTCTAACGCATTTAAAATTTCAGCAAGGATCCTTTCCCGCTGATAAAATTTTTCTTTTGCAATATGAAGGGACGTGGCACTATGTTGTAGTGACACATCGAAGTCTTCCAATGCTTCATTCACATTGAGGCCGACGCCGATGACCACTTGATTCAGATGGTTTCCTTTCACCTTCGATTCACACAGAATCCCGCCAACTTTTCTTCCATCCAAAATCAGGTCGTTGGGCCATTTAAGTTTTACCGATATATCGAATTGAAGGAGGGCCTTTTGAACAGCCACACCTGTAAGGATGGGCAGCCATCCTGAGAGATTGGCCTTGAGATTGGGATAAAGAATAACAGAAAAAGTGAGGCTTTTGACCGGTGACGCATACCATTCGCGATCAGAACGACCTCTACCGCCGAACTGGTTGTCTGTAACAACAAGGGCGCCCGGTGGGGCACCCTCGTCAATGATTTCCCAGGCTTCTGAATTTGTGGATTCGAGCCGGGTATAGTATTCAATCTGTTGACCGAGAACCCTGGTTTTCAGGTTGGCCTGTACCAGGTTGGTAAACAGCATATTGCTTTAAGCGTTGGGGTCGAGTTTCTCCCGCAGTTTCAAGGTCATGCCAGGATTCAATACACCGGCATTGGCCTTGATGGTTTCTTCATTGTCCCACAGCAGGATGATCCAGGATTTGGCGTCACCGTATTTATTCCCGGCAATATTCCAGAGGTTATCACCGGTCTGCACGGTGTATTCAGTATAAGTCGGTTCAGCCGTTTGGGCGGAAAGACGCTCTTTCTGAAGGTTCAGAAAATGATAGGGATAAAGGATATTGGGATTATCCCCAATTTCTTCTTTATTCCAGGCATAAATTTTACGCCACAGGCGAAAATCACCATATTCTTTATTGGCAATTTTGATCAGGTAGTCCCCGGGCTGGACCATATATTTTTCCCAGGCAAAGTCAGGGAATAAAACTTCCGGATCAACCTTGATCTCATTTTTGGGTTTTTCCGTTACAATTTTTTTATCTTTATCCACATCTGCAGCCGGTCCGTGCTCCGGAGTTTCTGCTTGGGTACTTTCTTCTACAACTTCCGGCTCCGCAGCCGCAAAAGTGGCTTCAGGAGCTGCCGGGAGTTCTGCCCGTTCAACTTCATTGGACGTAGTTGCAGATTCCGTATCCTGTAGTTCCAAGGGTGGGGCCGTTTGTTTTCCGCAGGAAACAATAAAAATGAGTGTTACACTCGCGAGGATTTTTTTCATGAATTAGGCCTTAATTGTTAAAAAAGGGTTGAAAAATAGTCTTGAATTTAATACTACTTAAACAGCTGAAACAGGTTCCAATTTAATAAAATTGGGACAATTTCAACGGTAGAGTGTAAGCGTAAAGAAAAATATATAAAATAAAATAATTATTAAGTTTGGCTGAATTCCCCAAATTGAGATCGTAAGCTGTCCGCCACTTCTCCCAATGTACATTCGGTACGCACGCAATCAATGATAGCCGGCACCAGGTTTTCAGATTCGTTCGCTCTTTTTTCAAGTTCACCCAGTTTTGTTTTAACCGCACCATTATCGCGATTCTGCTTCAGGGATTTAAGACCTTCTATTTGTTTTTGGACCGACGCATGGTTGATCTCCTGGAGGTCCGCTTCCGATTCGCCTGCTTCTTCAAAACTGTTCACACCGACGATTTTTCTATTATTATTGTCTATGGACTTTTGATACTCATAAGCGCTTTTGGCGATTTCATTCTGAACCCATCCGGCCTCAATGGCCGCGATGGCGCCGCCCATATTGTCAATCTCTTCAATGATTGACATCGCCTCCGCTTCAAGGTCCGTGGTCAGTTTTTCAATCACTTCACTGCCGCCCATGGGATCTACGAAATTCGTCACACCTGATTCATGAGCGATAACTTGTTGCGTCCGCAGGGCCAGTTTGGCAGAATGGTCCGTGGGAAGGGCCAGGGCTTCATCAAAGGCATTGGTATGGAGTGATTGTGTCCCGCCCAAAACAGCTGATAATGCCTGGATCGTTGTCCTCACCACATTATTATCAACTTGTTGCGCCGTGAGGGTGGAACCTCCGGTTTGGGTATGAAAGCGGCACAGCATGGCCTTTTCATCCGTGGCGCTAAAACGATTCTTCATGATCCTTGCCCACAGGCTGCGGGCCGCTCGAAACTTAGCCACTTCAGTCAGAAAATCATTATGGGCATTGAAAAAGAATGAAAGGCGTTTGCCAAATTCATCCACTTTCAATCCTTTGTCAATTGCGGCTTGGACATAGGCAATTCCGTTGGCGATTGTAAAAGCTAACTCCTGGGCGGCCGTTGATCCCGCTTCCCGTATGTGATAGCCTGAAATGGAAATTGTATTCCATTTCGGTACATGGTCAGCACAAAAAGCAAAAACATCTGTAACTATCCGCATAGATGCTTCCGGTGGATAAATGTATGTACCGCGGGCAACGTATTCTTTTAGAATATCATTCTGTACCGTTCCCCGAAGCTTTTCGATGGAGATGCCTTTTCGCTCTGCAGTAACAATATATAAGGCTAATAAGGTAGCAGCAGTGGCATTGATTGTCATTGAGGTTGAAACCTGATCCAGTGGAATACCCTCAAATAAACGCTCCATATCTTGAATGGAAGAAATAGGGACGCCTACTTTGCCCACTTCACCTTCTGCCATGGGGTGATCAGAATCGTAACCAATCTGGGTGGGAAGGTCAAAGGCCACTGAAAGTCCGGATACTCCCTGGTCTAAAAGATAGCGATACCGTTGGTTCGATTCCTCAGCAGAAGTGAATCCCGCATATTGGCGCATGGTCCAAAGTCTATCCTTATACATATTGGGATAGATGCCGCGGGTGAAAGGAAATTGGCCGGCTTTTTCAGTCATGTTTTATTTTAATGCCTCTTTCTTTGCAACAGCAATTATACTTCCTGTATATAAACCAAAGGCTATTGCAAATACGATGCCTTTTGTGAAAGACATATCCAATTCCTGTTGAATCATACCGATCAGAAAACCCATAGAAATAAATGCAATAATATTAGAGTGTTTCCGGATAAAATTCATTTCATTCCTCTTTCTTTTTTTATATTTTGATAAGCGTCATTCACGGCCTTGAATTTTTCTTCCGCTAAATGTTTCAGGTCGTCGCCTAAATGTGCAACCTTATCCGGATGATATTTGGTGGCCATTTTACGATAGGCCTTTTTCACTTCATGATCAGAAGCAGTTATTTTCACTTCCAGAATCGTATAGTCGGAAAGTGTGTCCCTGAAAAACATTGCTTTAATCGAATCAAAATCATGCGCATTGATATTCAAATAGCGGGCGATCGTCTGAATGACCTTGACCTCATCGGGATGAACATGACCATCTGCTTTTGAGAGTCCGAATAAAACATGAATGAGTTCCAACCGGCTGGAATGATCCATGGATCGAACGATTTGACGGCAGACATCGCGCAGGGGATAATCCTGTTTTACAATGTCTTTAAACAGGGTCATGAAGTCCCTGACCTGGTTGGCGCTGAACTGTTTCGAGAGAAACAGCTTTACATAATCCAGTTCTGATTTCAGCATTTGTTTGTCCGCTTTCATCACCGCGCCAAACAAAACCAGCAAAGAGACAATAAAGTCCCCCGGTTGCGTTTGCGGGTAGGCCCGTGATTGGTATGCGCCACCGTATGATGAAAAAGGTGATCCACCCTGCTGATCAGACATGCTGGCTATTGTATAACCGACGATAGCACCTATGGGTCCACCCAGTGCCCATCCGAGGCCACCCCATAATAATTTTTTTCCGACACTCACGTAATTTTATCCTTTCAAGTGTTGGCGAAGTTAATACTATTTTCTTTTCCTTTAGAATGCAGAAGAAACCAACGTAAACGAATTTTGGAAGTTTCAAAGAAAACCAAAGCAGCCCTATGGTGGCATCGCCTCCGCACCAAAAAAGATTTGGGAGCAGATACCCTGTCTCTTTCCGACAATGGCAGGGGTGTATTTCGATTTCTCCTAATTCTTCCTGAACATACGACCCAATCCGAACTGGCGAAACGATTTATATTTGCCATGCGGAATGCGCTCGGCCCGGCAGGCATTAACCAAGTACGAATCCTCGGTCCGGCCCATGTAGGGAACCTGATAAACCTGGAAGATTTCCATGATTTTATTTTATACACCGAAGCGGACCTAAATCGATGGGGTCTTCCCGGAAAAGAATTGATTTGGGCCTGCCAGCGAATCCAAGTGGACGCGGTTTTGGATTTAAACCAGGAGTTTGCGCCTGTTTCAGCCACCATTTGTTCAACTGTAAGGGCGCCTTTAAAAGTGGGATTTTTCAGTGAAGAGGGAGAAAATTATTTTAATATTATGATCCGTCGGCATGGAACCGATTTAATGGAAAGTGGTTTTAAAGAAATATTTCAATTGATGGGCATGTAATGAAAATTTATGTTTATGAAAATCTGACGGCGATGAATTTCGACCCGATTTCCCCCACCCGGGTCACATGCGATATTCGTATTGGGGCTGGGACATTTCTGGATCGGATTCAATCGATATTCCCCGATGCAGAACTATCCCTGGTTGTGCGGGA
This sequence comes from uncultured bacterium, assembly GCA_964343505.1. Lineage (GTDB taxonomy): Bacteria > Fidelibacterota > Marinisomatia > Marinisomatales > TCS55 > TCS55. The sequence goes on along the minus strand of CAYFJU010000061.1, from coordinate 2,487 downwards.
TGAACTGAAAGAGGTGACTGCCGAAAGGCATCCGGAATGCGTCGTAAATCCAAATAAATTTGAAGATGGCTTATGGCTCCTGGGTAATGTGATCTGGGAAGAAATTGATATTGAAACATTATCTCTGGAAAACACCGCTTTTTATACTGGCGAAAATCTTGTCGCGGCAAACTTATCCCAGGAGGTGGGAATTGAATGGATAGCGCGGGGAGGGCCAACGCAGGGCGATCCACAATTTGAAAATAAAGCAGAGGTAAAATCAACCTATTGTCAGTATCTCTGGGATATATTAGACCAGTTACCTCAAGCCATTTTGGCTGAATCCAAGCTTTGTGAAAACAGGGTAGAGCCATCAAAATTCCCGGACGCAATTTTCATGAATTCGAATCAGGTTTTTGTTGGTGATTCGACTATTCAACCAACAACTTTAATCAATGCGGAAAAAGGGCCGATCATTATCGATGATGGCGTCTTAATCCATGGGCAAACCTATTTAGAAGGCCCCCTATATATCGGACGCGATTCCATGATCAATCCGTTTACCCAAATTAAAAATTCTGCAATCGGGCCCGTGTGTAAGATTGGGGGGGAGGTAGATACAGTGATTATTCAGGGATGCACAAATAAGGTCCACGATGGCCACTTGGGCGATACTTTTTTGGGTGAATGGGTCAACCTCGGTGCCGGAACCCAAAACAGCAATCTGAAGAACAATTATGCCTCGGTAAAAGTCCAGATTAACGGTGAAAGTGTTGACACCAAAACATTGCATATCGGTTGCTTTATCGGGGACCATGTGAAGACTGCTATCGGAACTATCTTGAATACCGGAACAGTAATCGGCCCGGGGTCGATGATTGCTACGGAGGGCTTTCCACCGAAGACGATTCGGCCTTTTACCTGGTATGTGAATGGGAAACAACAAAAAGTAAAGCTTGACAAATTCTTTGAAACAGCCTATCATGTAAAAGAAAGACGGGGTCAAACGCTCACGAAAGCAGAAAAAACACTGCTGAAAAAAATGCAAAATAAGCGCTGAAAAAATGTTGCTGTGTGGAATGACTCCAACTATATTCGTGTCCCATTTTAGAGGAATAAATTCATGTTAGAAGGTATAATTTGCCCTGTATGCGAAGCCACTTTGGAAGAAGTGGATTTAAAAGAATCGCTGACTTGCAAGAACTGCAAGACCGATCTTAAAGATAGAAAATATCTGGACTTCCTGGAATTCCTGATGGCCAATGGTTTGGTAGAAGACCTGGACTTCTTTGATCAGAAGGTTTATAGTGAAGATGTAGAGCGTCTTGAACCGGATGATGAGGAAGACGTTGATCCGGCTGAATTCGAGAAGAAAAAGGATATCTTCAGCTTATACGAAGGTGAAATGGAAATGTATAAGCAAAAAGCCGAAGATGAAGAAATCAAAGGTTATGAAGATTTTGAAGGTATCGAAGAAGAATGGGAAGACTTCAACCAAAGGGATTTCAAAGACCCCAATAAAACTTCAAACTAATCATGGCAGACAATAAAAACGTCCAGCAAATCAATATTGAGCTCACTCAGGAAGTGAGTGAAGGTGAATACGCCAATTTTGTTGTAGTCACCCATTCACCGGCAGAATTTGTGATGGATTTCACCAAAATTCTTCCTGGCGTAACCAAGGCGCGGGTTCATTCACGGGTGATTATGGCGCCTCAACATGCCAAAGCATTTTTAGCGGCATTGGGAGATAATATTAAACGCTTTGAACAGAAAAACGGTGAAATCACTCCCCCGGCCAATAATGGGTTTGGCGATTATCCCGTCACACCGCCGGAGGGAACACTCCCGAACTAGTAGACCACCCAGTCTGCGCCCCGTTTTAGTTCTCTCATTTTAATCATCACCCACAGGCTGAGGACAGCCCAGGCTAAACCGTAGCCTAGAAGGCCGCCGAATATGATATCCGCCGGGTAATGAACACCCACATACACCCGGCTGAAAGCAACCAGGGCTGCCAAGGTAAAATACAATTTTTTACGGCGGGGATAGAAATATCCAAATACCACCGCTGCCGCAAATACATTGGCTGCGTGGGAAGACACGAATCCAAACTTTCCCCCTTTACCCATCAAAATACGGATTCCTTCCGTTAATTCATGGCTGGGCCTGAGGCGCCCGAAAAATGGTTTCAGGATACTGGCAGATGTATAGTCTGCTAATCCCACCGCAACGATAAGGATCACGGCAGTAATCTGGCCGCGCCGACCACCCTTGATCGCCAGGTAAAGGATGACCGCTAAAATGGGGAACGCCCAGATATTTTGATTGGTGATAATCGGCATCACCATATCGAAGAGTGGATTGGCTGTGGTGGTATTGAAAAATTGAAAAACAGCTTTATCAATATTAATCAGGAAATCTAACATATCTGAAATTAGGTTAAAATTTCTTATAAAAAAGTGTCTTCCCATAGACATGGTTTACAGTTTGAGTGTTTAAAGAAGC
>CAYFJU010000060.1:0-20746 GCA_964343505.1 uncultured bacterium | reverse complement strand
AACGTCTTGCTAAACCCAATTATTGCGTTTAGCGGGTTTACTCTTTAGTTTAGAACTGTGTTTTAACCGCATATTTATGTTAAAAGCAGATTTATTAAAAAAAGCCAAACAAAAACTTCGTATTAGAAATTACAGCGAACAAACAATCGCATCCTATTTGTCAGCCATAAATCATTTTGCGAATTGGCTTATTATGAAAAAAGTTACACACGTCAGCGATGAATGTGTCGAAAAATATTTGTATCATTTAAAACAAGCAGAAAAACGATCGATCTCATCCATGAAGCAAACGATCGCATCCCTAAAATTTATTTATACAGATATTTTAAATCAGGATATACCCGATTCTCTACAAGTTCGTTTTCGAAAAGAAGAAAAAATACCGGTTGTATTGTCAGAATCAGAAGTAGCCAAAATATTTAATGAGATCACCAATCTAAAGCATAAAGCCATTTTGATGACTATTTATTCGTCCGGTCTTCGTTTAAATGAATTGTTATCTCTTCAAATCAAAGATATTGATTTTGATCGCGATTTAATCATCATAAAACAAGGCAAAGGTAGAAAGGATAGACAGTCAGTTTTATCACAATCACTGAAAGAATTATTGAATCAATATTATGGTGAATATCGACCCAAAGAATATGTGTTTGAAGGCCAAAAGGGCGGGAAGTACAGTCCGAGTTCAGTACAGGCAATTATGAAAAGAGCTGTAAAAAAAGTTGGAATAAAGAAACATGCCACAGTCCATACTTTACGGCATAGTTTTGCAACTCACTTATTGGAGAATGGTACAGATATTCGTTTTATTCAAGAGCTATTGGGTCACAAAAGATTAGAAACAACTCAGATTTATACCCATATTTCCAAAATTGCATTTGAGCGGATTAAAAGTCCGTTAGATCGCTTGGATATAAATTGAATAAAACAGATCATCCATTCCGTAAAAAGTGGGGCCAGAATTTCCTCACTGACACCAATCTCTTGGACCGCATTGTGCGCACAGTGGATCCCCAAAAAGATGATTCCATTTTAGAAATTGGTCCAGGCGATGGGTCCCTGACAGAAAAAATATTTCCACAGGTGAAGGAGATGACCGCTATTGAGATTGATCCACTTCTGATAAAACACCTTTCCATTCGGTCTGATCTGAAAGGATGCCATATCATTCAAGGTGACGTTCTTCTGCAAGATATAGAAGAATTACCCATCAGTAATCCGGTGCGTGTAGTTGGCAATATTCCTTATAACATCACTTCGCCGATCATTTTTTGGTTGATTGAACAACTTGATTTTTGGGATGATGCATTCATCATGATGCAGAAAGAAGTGGGTGAAAGGCTGACAGCTAAAGTCGGCACAAAGGAATACAGCCGTATTTCTGTTATCGTGGGTGTTTATCTGGATGTTGAAATGTGTTTTAAGATTCCGCCGGATGTTTTTTATCCGAAGCCGAAAGTGGATTCGGCCATTATCAAATTCACTAAAAAAGAGGCTCCTATAGTTCCGGATGACCAATTCGTCAAATTTAATAAAATCGTTAAAACGGCTTTTTCCAAGCGCAGAAAAATGCTCAGAAATTCCTTGAGTGGTTTTGATATTTCCGATAAAATTCGGGCAGAAGTGGATTTTACCCGCCGGCCGGAGACACTTTCGATCGCCGAGTTTGCGAAACTTTTAGGCTGATTTTTAGTTTTATATATCCCTTGGGTAAGACCCCAGAGTAGGTGTAAATTACTTGACTTTTTCCTCAACAAAAATCGAGGTTTAAACATATGGCCAAAGCAGGTAGAGCAATAAATGAATCCAACCGTAGTCTGAGTCAGTACTTGGAAGAGATCGGCAAATTTGAGCCGCTCCATCCATCCCGTGAGGTAGAACTGGCCCAAGCCATCAAAAAAGGTGACCGCAGGGCTATGAAGGAACTCGTGGAAGCGAACCTACGTTTTGTGGTATCCGTGGCGAAAGATTATCAGGGCCAGGGACTCCCCTTAACTGACCTCATCAATGAAGGCAACATGGGCTTGATGAAAGCCGCCGGCCGTTTTGATGAAACGCGCGGATTCAAATTTATCTCCTACGCTGTGTGGTGGATTAGACAATCCATTTTGCAGGCACTGGCCGAACATTCCAGGATTGTACGCCTACCGTTAAACAGGGTTGGAACGATTTCGAAAATCACCAAAACAGCTGAAAAGCTGGAAGCTGAAGTCGAACGTTCGCCAAATGAAGAAGAAATCGGACGTGGCCTGGAAATGACCAGTGATGAAGTGATTGATGCTATGCGGATTTCCCGCCGGCACCATTCGCTGAATGCACCGTTTCGTGATGGTGATAAAAACTCTCTTATTGATGTAATTGAAGATGATGGTCAAACTCATCCGGATGAACCGCTCATGGCGGAATCACTGAAAGATGAAATCCGTCAATCCTTGGAGACATTGAAAGAGCGGGAACGTCAAGTGATCAAAATGTATTTTGGCATTGATCGTGACTACGCCCTCACCCTGAATGAAATTGGTGAAGAATTTAATTTGACTCGGGAACGGGTTCGCCAGATCAAAGAAAAGGCAATTCGCCGTCTGCGCCACCGCTCCAGGAGTAAATCCTTAAGAACGTATTTAGGCTGATCGAGAGGAGGTGAAATAGATCATGGTTGAAGTTACCGTAAGAAGCGGGGAACAGCTTGAACGGGCACTGCGCCGCTTCAAAAAGAAGTGGGAACGTGCCGGCGTCTTGCGTGAAGTCAAACGAAAATCATTCTATATCAAACCGAGCGATGAGCAACGGGCTGCGAAGAAAAAAGCAGTACGTAGACGTTTACGTTTTGCGAGGTATGGCAAATAATTTTTGTTTGCATGACTAAAAAAATGAAAAAGGTTCGGTATTTTACCGAACCTTTTTTATTGTCCTGAAGGATCTCACATGATTATTCGCAGCATTTCCGGCGTTCGAGGACTCGTCGCCACCCATCTGAATTCTGATACAATTCAAGCCTATGCCCGGGCATTTCATGCCCATGTAAAACAGGGGCTTGTTTTTCTTGGCCGGGATAGCCGTCCATCGGGGGAAGAGCTCCTTGAAGCATTCACGGAAGAATTGATTCGGCTGGGCAGGGATGTGATCGTATGCGGAATCGTGCCCACTCCCACGGTTCAATTCATGGTAGAAAGATCAGAAGCGGCCGGTGGTGTCATTATTACTGCCAGCCACAATCCCATTGAATGGAATGGGTTAAAATTTGTCCGTACTGACGGTACCTTTTTTCATCCGGAAGATTGTGTAACGCTGTTTGAGTTAGTGGACAATGATGATCCTATTGATTCCGCCAACCAACCAGGCATGTTTTTCCCGGATCAAAATTCTATTCTGAAACACTCCATTCACACCGTCGAACTTTCTTGCATAGACTTGAATGGCATCCGCAACCGCCGTTTTAAAGTAGTTATTGATGCGGTGAATGGCGCCGGATCGGAGGCCTTACCTCTACTTCTGGAGCATTTGGGTTGTGAAGTAATTCAAGTTCACTGTGAACCAAATGGACAATTTACCCGCGGCACGGAACCGCTCCCTGAAAACTTAGGTGACTTAAGTAAAGCAGTTCGAAATCATAATGCTGATGTTGGATTTGCGGTTGATCCCGATGCGGACCGGCTGGCAGTCGTTAATGAAAAGGGAAATGCCTTAGGCGAAGAATACACCCTTGTTTTAGCAGCCGAAGGATATATAAAGAATAAACATTCGAAAGAGACATTTGTCACGAATCTATCCACTTCATTGGCCCTTGAAAAAATGGCTGAACAATACGGATGTTCTGTAGAACGGTCTGCTGTTGGAGAAATCAATGTAGTCCAAAAAATGCTTGAGCTCGGTGCAGAATTAGGCGGTGAAGGGAATGGCGGTGTGATCCTGAAAGAAGCCCATTTGGGGCGGGATTCACTGGTGGGGGCCGCCATGGTTTTAAACCGCATGGCCCAAGATGAAACGCCTGTCAGTGAAATTCACGCCTCTCTGCCCCAATTTTATATCGTGAAGGATAAGATTGATTTGGATGGTGTTGACAAAGAGGCTGTCCAGGAAAAGGCCAAAACCGTATTTACCGATGCAGAAGTAAATACCATCGACGGTGTCAAATTCACTTGGGATGACCGCTGGATTCATCTGCGGGGCTCCAATACGGAACCAATCATGCGTATCTATGCGGAGGGTCCGACTGAAAATGATGCCCGTGCATTGGTAGATCGGATTCGATCCGAAATTTAGGAGGAAGTTTTATGCTTCAATCCATTATTAATTCAAGGATCAGGAAAACAGAAAAGGACTTGGGTGTCAATATGGACTACCTTCGGCATATTGCCGAAATTTCTATACCGGCCTTAACCAAATTTTCCAAAATCCAGGGCTTATCCGGTTACAGGAAAAAACTGTCCGTGGAGGCCCATTTCGTCTCATGGCTGGCGGCGGCTCAATTTTTCCCAACCGTAAAACCGGCACTCAATTTTTAGATGATTCATACGGTAAAGAATAAACTGGCCAGCCTAATTGACCATACGCTGTTGAAACCGGATGCAACCGAAGCAGATCATATCCTCCTCTGTAAAGAAGCAAGGGAATGGAATTTCCGTACCGCCTGTGTCTCCCCCCAATTCGTGGAATTATGTGTCATCGAGTTAGAAGGCTCGGCAACAGAAGTCTGTACTGTCATTGACTTCCCCGGGGGGTTAGGGGATATTGAAAGAAATGTTGATGATGTGGGCATGGTTACCGGCGAAGGTGCCATGGAAATTGACCTGGTCATGGATATGGATGCCTTCAGCACCAAAAATTATGACAAGGTCGCGGCGGGTATCTATTCAGTGGTGGAAGCAGCCGAAGGCAGAATTGTAAAAGTGATCATTGAATCCTGTTTGTGGAACGACGCCCAGATCGAAACAGCGTGTGAGATTGTGAAAGATAGCAAAGCCCAATTTGTAAAAACATCTACCGGCTTCTCAAAGCACGGCGCTACAGTTGAAGATGTGAAGCTCATGCGGCAGGCGGTTGGCGATGTATTCGGTGTGAAAGCTTCCGGGGGGATTAAAACATTTCAGGATGCCCTGGCTATGATACAAGCCGGGGCCAATCGGATCGGCACCAGTTCCGGGGTCGAAATTATGAAAGGCAATCATGTCAGTTAAGAAAGGGCAAGAACTCGAATTGACTATCGAATCCCTCGCTTATGGCGGTCAGGGAATCGCCCGTGTGGATGATTTCGTTATTTTTGTCAAGAATGCCATCCCCGGTCAGAAGGTCCGCGCTTTGGTATATAAAAAAAGAAAAGGATATGGAGAGGCAAGACCTCTTGAAGTTTTAACAGAGTCACCCCATGCCGTTGAGGCGCCCTGCGCCCATTTTCCCACCTGCGGCGGATGTAAAGTGCAGCAACTCGATTATGCGGAGCAGGTAGCTCAGAAAAAACAGCAGGTGGAAAATATTTTCCGCCGCCAGGCCGGCATACCCGATTTTGAATTGGATAAAGTGGTTTCGGCTGAACATATTTTTCATTACCGCAATAAAATGGAATTCACTTTTTCCAACAACCGCTGGGTACTCCCCGGTGAACCGGAAGGGGTGGAACGGGATTTTGCCTTAGGGATGCATATCCCAAAGCGTTGGGATAAAATTCTCAACATTGATGAATGTCATATCCAGCCCGAATTGGGGAATGAGATTCTCAATAAAACGCAATCCCTGGCCCGGGAATTAAAACTCAAGCCCTACGACCAAAAAACACACAATGGTTTTCTGCGGTATCTGCTGATGCGCTTTGGTCATAATACGGGTGATGTGCTGGTAAACCTGGTGACGTCCTACGAAAATCCAGATTTATTGCAACCCATGGTAGATGGATTGATTGAAGCATTCCCGCAAATCACAACCATTGTGAATAATATTAATACACGCAAGGCTGATGTGGCTTTTGGTGAATATGAACTGCATCTCCATGGGAAACCATCCTTAGAAGAAAAGCTGGGTGACCTGTCCTTCGAAATATCAGCCAATTCCTTTTTCCAGACCAACACTGTGATGGCGGAAAAATTATATCAAACTGCCCTGGAGGGGGCTGAATTAAGTGGTGAAGAAGTGGTGTTTGACCTCTATTGCGGCACCGGCTCTATATCCTTATTCTTGGCGCAGAAGGCCAAGGAGGTCCACGGCTTTGAAGTAATCGTATCAGCCGTTGAGGATGCCACCCGCAATGCCGTCCAGAATGGCATTGGCAATGTGAAATTCCATGTAGCTAACCTGGATAATTTCTTCAAGTTTGGCGTGGGGAAAAAATATCCCAAACCGGATGTGGTTGTGGTGGATCCGCCCCGGGCAGGCATGCATAAATTTATGACCAATTATTTACCGCGCTTTGAAGCGGATAAAATTGTGTATGTATCCTGTAATCCCACCACGCAGGCCAGGGATACTGAAATCCTGCAAATGAAGGGTTATCAGCTCAAGCGTTTAACGATGGTGGATATGTTCCCCCACACGCCCCATGTGGAGACAGTGGGGATATTTCAAAAGCACTAGATTAATGACCTACAGGCGGCTTGGTGTCTGTATCATCACCATTGCCACCGGAAAGATATTTTGCCAGTTCACCAAAAGATTGGCTTAAAGCGAAAGCAAGAATGACGGCAACACCAATAAAAACATAAGTCCGGTTTCGGCCAAGGCTGTGTACACTGTGGGGAATGGTTTCAACCAAGTCGGTCTTCATGGCACGAATATGAAGGTCAAGATCCTCAGCGTAGGAAAGCACTTCGTGGTGGTAAACATCATTGGTCTTCCGATTATAACGGACCACTTCCCCTTTCAACATTACACGGCTCTCATCATCTGAAATATTATTGAGGGATGTAACAAAAATGTAATCCAGGTTAGCCGCCTCAGACAGACCGGCTAAATCACCATTAAATGAATCTTTATTATGGGTTAAAATGGCTGTCACCGCATCGTTGTGATCGGCAGATAAATCGGTTGGATTATGGAATTCATAATAATTCTGATTGACCAAGCCCAGCATTTTTTGACGCACCAGTTTTTGGTAGCTATCCGGTACACCATCTAATTTTTCACCCACATACCCCACATGAACCTTTCCTGAATTAGATTGGGGAACAGCTGCGATCAGTTGGACGGTTAATAGGTTGATCGATAAAAAGATGGAAATTGGTTTTAAAAAGTGTTTCATTAGTTCTCTGTCGGTTGGGTACCGTTGCCGTTACCATTACCCTCAGTCCAGACATTTGTTCCCGTTAAAGACATAAAAAGGAGGCCCGCCAGGAGGACGACCCCGAATACAAGGGCAATTTTTTTCAGGGAGGGGGGATTCGCTGCCGCTGGGATGGAATCCACCAATTGCTTTTGAATCACCGCCGCTTCATCATTCATCCGTTCATAATACTTTAATACTTCATAGCGGTAGCTGGATTTTAGTTTAGCATTGTACCGGTAGAAATCACCTTGGATCATGATACGCCGGTCATCGGGGGATACATTTTTAAATTTGCCCGCATAAACATATTGGGCCCCGGTTCGATCCGCCACCCGTTGAAAGCGGGCGTCCGTCATCTCTAAAAACAGGGAATCCACCTGGGGTTGGGCCATTTTGTTTACTTCCCGGACCTGAATGACTTGGGAAGGATTCAATCCGTTAAAAATTTTATTCAGTTTATTTTGTAATTCTGTTTCAGCCCAAGGTTCCACGTTGTCCACTTGGATGCCGGCATAGGCAATTTTTGCCGGTGCACTGATCCCTTTGGCCTGTGCCAGTAAAATGGTATTGGCCAGGATGAGGGCGATAGGTTTAATCAATTTTTTCATAGGGGGAAATTACAGGGTGTTTTGAATATGAACAAAAAAAGAAATGGGCTCTATTTAGAGCCCATTTCTTTCAGTATTTGTACAGTTGCCTTATGAAAAGGCTCGTGCATGACCTTACTGCGTTACGTTCGGATTGGCGCGGATTTCCCTGATCGGAATCGGGAAAAATGAGCCGGCAGGTGATTTTTCAACTGCATCCCACATAATGGAAGTTGCCCCGAAACGGTACATATCCTGCAAACGGCGGCCCTGAATAAACAGGTTGGCCCGACGTTCATGCTGCAATGCTGTACCCGCATCTTCCGTGGTGTAATTGGCCAGGCCGTCAATATCGCGAATCTTATTCAATTCAGCGATACATCCGGCGTCATCCCCACCTGCTTTTTTGCTTTCAGCAATAATCAGGTGCATTTCACGCGCGGAAATGATCGTGATGGGCGCATAGTTCGTACCACCATAATCAGCCCTGAACACAGCCTCTTCTGCTGCGATTCGTGTATCCGGCGCACCTGTCACAGGATCATTGGGATTCGGATCGCCGCCTTTTTCCGGGTGCTTAGGAGAATCGATTAGATCCATTTCCAAACGGCCGTTGATCTGCCATGACATATTATTGGACACAGTTGAAGGATCGAAGGTCATTTTCCATTTATAGTCTCCATCCATCAGGGCCAATGCAGCCGCCGCTTCAGTAGCGCCGGCGCTCACATATGGACTGGATGTATCCACAGGATTATTCTTGCCCCAGACCGCTTTGGCATGGGCCACACGTGCTTTCATACCAGCAACTTTTACTTTGTTGTCGGCATCAGCGATCGCATCTGCTTTGCCTAACAGGGTTGTGGCTTCGTCATACAATGTGGACATGCTGGCGTCGCCGATGGGACTACCGGCCACTGTTTTGTCTGAAAAGACAAAATCATCAAACATATCCGCAATGAAGACCCGTACCATGGCTGCTGTCAGGTAGGCGCGAACAAGGTCCTGGGTGTTGGGCAAGGTGCCTTTTCCGTTAAAGTCCTCTAATACGGAAACGGCTTTATCCGCCATCCAGCGTCCTTCTGAGATATAGGGCCAGGCACCATCAACGAATTCATTATATACGTTGGTCATGCCGCCCTTATCCAACTGGCGCCAGGCGTCCCGTGAACCGGTCCAGACGACTTCATCCGTCGCAACTGCATTGGCGATCATGATATAACCGATCCCGTTAAGGGTCGCGTTCCAGCCGCCATTGGCCAGCGCCGCGGCGGCACTGGGGTCCGCCAAGTCGCTTTCAAGCAGACTGTTGGGGTTATTCACATCCAAATCACAGCCTATCATGGTTAAACCAAGCAGAAGACTGATTAATTGCATTTTCTTAGTCATAATCATACCTCCTTATAAACCGACTTTAATGCTCAGGTTCCAGGAACGGGGTACCGGGACACCAAAGGCATCAATAGATTGTTGAAAATCGCTAATACCACCGGATGAACGACTGATCGCGTTCAGCTCGGGATCAATACCGGAGTAATTGGTCCACAGCGCCAGGTTTTTACCTGCAACTGCAACAGTCAGATCTTTAGCACCCATTCGTGCCGCAAATTCCGCCGGGAAGACATAGGCAAAGCTCAGCTCGCGGAGTCTCACAAAGGATGCATCCTCAATGGTATTCAAACCACTGTAGGGCGACAGGGCCAGGAATTCACGTACCCAGCGGTTGGCCGCGTCCAGGCGGTCTTGGGCGGTGCTGGCGGGGTTGAGCAGTTTGGCTTCTGTTGCTGCTGCATCAGGTGTATTCCGGCCGATCAAGCCGTGTGACTTGCGGAATGCGTCGGTCAGGTTCGTGACGTGGTAGTTACCAAAACGGGATTCAAACAGCGTGTTGATCCGGATGTTTTTACCGATTTTGATATTGCCGCCAAAGGAAGCGCTGTAATCAGGGGTCGGTTTACCTAAATACCACCCGAGAGGGCCGGTATCTTTTGCGCGGCCGGCATCCACATCAGCTTGGGTTGGCGTCAGCATGGCCGGGTTCCAGCCTTTGCGGACACCAGCACCACCTTCAGCAAAGAAAGCCAATAGTGTTGCCTGGTCATCAGCTTTTTTGTCACCATTTGTATCGATGGGATATTGAGCGTCCCGATCCAGTTTAGCTCCAAAGTAGGAACCCGGAGACCAACCTTCAGTCAGGAAGTTCCGGTAGCGGGGGTAAGAACCACCCACTTTTTGTTCCGGAGCGCCACCGAGACTGATGATTTTTTCACTCAGGTAAGAGATGCTTCCAAACACATCCACTGAAAAAGCAGAGGATCGAATGACATTTGCATCCAAACCAACTTCCCAACCGCTCGCATCAAGCTGACCGATATTGGAAAGCTGGGTGCGGCGAAAACCGCCTGATGGCGGATAAGCGCGTTGAATCAAGGCATCTTCGACCACCCGATCCCAGTACTGGAAGTCAAGGGCGATTTTATCGTTGAACAGACCCACTTCACCACCGAATTCAATTTCGGTGGACACTTCCGGTTTCAGGGAGGGGTCACCCACATTTCCGGGCGCAAGTCCCGGCCCGAATTCAGAGGCCCATGGCAGGTAAGTTGTAAACTGGTCAAACGCACCAGGTTGTTGTCCGGCTTGTCCCCAGGCAAAACGCAGGCGCGCTGTGGAAACCGGCCCCAACTGACCCAGTTGAGCGGTGGGGATGTAAGATACGTTGAAGCGGGGATAGGTAATGGTGCTGAAATCAGAACCAAAAGCACTGTTGGCATCCTGACGAATACCAGCCGTGGCGTAAACCCAATCCTGGAATCCAACCCTGGTTTGGGCCATGAAGCCCGCTTCGATCACTTCAGAAAACCCTGAGCCGGCAGAAGTGCTTCCCAAGGCGCCCAGGACTTCAAGACCGGGGCCGGGGAACTGCTGTCCGCCGCCGTTCATGGATTTTACGATTGTTTGAAAGGCTTGGAAGCCGGCGATAGATTCAGTTGAAATCACGCCAAAGCTTTTAGCCAAGTCCGCTTTCACGTCCATGGAATAGACTTTTTTGTCAGTTTTCCCTTTGTACAGGGCACCTTTAGTGGCATACCCGATTTTACCATCAACATTATAGCCGAATGGGGTCAGGTCGGTGCTTTTATTCAAGGTGGTATTCATACCGAAGGTTCCGGAGAGATTCAAACCATCACTGACCTTATAGCTGGTTTGCAGTGAAATGGTCGTGTTATCACCTTCGTTGTTCTGGGAACGGTAGGTGGTTTCACGGGCGGTTGCAAAGGCGATCGAACCGCTGGCATTGTTCTCCGTGGACCATTCCGGTTTACCCATTTGAATCAGGGAAGTGGTTCCATAGATATTGTTATTGTTTTGGATCGTGTTATGATCCGTGTAGGTATAGTTTGTAGATAGACGGATTCTCAGTCTGTCCGTTGGCACAATATTCAGTGTTGCACTGGCCATGAACTGATCCCGCATGTCGGTGGACCCTGGTTTGGTGGGGTCAGCCGCACCGACTGGTTTTCCCAGCAGATGGGCACCTTCGTCATAAGGGCCATCACTGTCTAAGAACCGCAAACTGGCGAAGTATGTGGCCCCGGGCGCACCGCCGCGTACAGACGCTGAAACTGTTTGGCGAGAGCCCTTGTCATAGAGCCAGCCCACCATGGGGACTTCAATCACTTCGTAGGGTTTGAGACCGCTTTTGTTAAACAGGCCAGCCATTCTGTCGGCAACTTCTTGCGAACGGGCAAACCCTGAATTCGGTTTCCAGCGGCTTTCATCATATGTACTGGTACCGGTTTCCACCTCTACGGTGAATTGGGGTTTGGCAATGGCACCCTGTTTGGTAAAGATCTGGATGATCCCATTGGCAGCCTGGGTCCCGTACAGTGATGCGGCTGCAGCACCTTTCAGGATTTCAATGCGTTCAATGGCATCGGGATTGATTTCATCCAAGCGGGATGGTTTACCGCCGGGCCCGGCGCCGCCGGCGCCATTGTCAACACGCACGCCGTCAATGTAAATCACCGGTTCATTGGATTGGGACAGGGTGGATGTACCGCGAATTCGAATGGAAGCGCCTTCACCATTTAAGCCGCCGTTGGGTAGCATGATAACGCCTTTTTCGCGTCCTTGGAGAATATCCGAAAAATTGCTAATCGGCGCATCTTCCAGGGATTCCATATTCACAATACCCACCGAGTTACCCACTTTGGATTTTTCCACCGCCGTACCGGTACCGGTTACAACCACTTCATTTAGGTTCAGGGCTGCAACATTCAGTCCGAAATCTGCGGTAGCCGATCCGTCGGCAGGAATATCCACATTCATTGATTTACTCGCGTAACCAATGTAATTGGCATTCAATCGCTGAGCGCCCGAGGGAACACGACTGATGGTATATTCACCATTGACGTCTGTGGCCGCACCAAGATTGGTACCGACAACAATGACGTTGGCGCCCACCAGGGGATCCCCAGTGTCGGCGTCAGTGACGCGACCGGCTACAGATCCTTCCTGCGCAAATAGGAATGTTGACATTCCAATCAGCAGGAATAAGGATGTAACCAATCTGGGAATGATAGGTTTATTCATTAAGCCTCCTTAGGTTAATTGTATTATTGGATAGAGTAAAAGGAGTGATTATACGTATACGTTAGATCGAAGTAACCCCTCCTAGCACCTCTCATCCGAGGCAATGCTAACGGTTCCATAGAATATGAGTCAATATCTTTTTAAAAATAATTAAATATGAAACTTTTTGTATAATTCAATAAGTCATACTCCGGCAGGTTTATTTAAATTACCCTAATGCGTCTGTGGGTCAGAACTTTAATTCGGAATAGTTTTTTTCAGGTTGGTGCCGGGATTCTGCTGACAATGGTCCTGGGCGGCTTTGTTTTGCAGTGGCTTGAGCCTGGCGATATTTCGAAGGATGACAATCCATTTTGGTGGGCGATCGTAACCATGACCACGGTTGGATATGGTGACTTTTCACCTGAAACGCCAGCCGGCCGTATGTTTGCGGTATTAATCATGTTTATTGGGATTTCTTTAGTTTCCCTGCTCACGGCGTCAATTTCATCCATTTTTGTTGCGCAAAAAATCCGGGAGGGAAAAGGTTTGGAAAAACTAAATTTAACCGATCATCTCATCCTTTGTGGCTGGAATCCCAATGGCGAAAGAGTGCTGAACTCCATTCAGCAATTAGGCCGGGGAAAAAAGAGGGATCTTGTTCTGATCAATGAAATGAACGAAGAAGATGTCACCATGCTAAAAAATCGATTTCAAAGTATGCGAATTCATTTTGTATCCGGTGATTTCACCCAGGAAGAAATTTTACATCGGGCCAGCATCACGGATGCGAATACAGTCATTGTTATACCCAATACAACTGGTTCGGAAGTGGCGACCTATGATGAAAAAACAATCTTTGCCACCTTAACCATTAAAAGTATCGATCCTGCGATTCGTGTAGTGGCTTACCTGCTGGACCGGGAAAACCTGACCCATATTAAACGGGCCGATGCAGATGAAGTGGTGGTCGGAGATGACTTCAGCGCCCATATTTTAGCCTCTCACGTGGTGGACCCCGGTGTGCCTCAAATTGCGAATCAACTCATGAATAGTAATTCAACATCGCGCTTCAAACGGGTTTCAATTCCAAAAGAATTTTTGGGCAAATCCTATAATGAGCTTTTTGACCATTTCCGGCAAAAAAACGGATCTATTTTGATTGGCGTCTATTCTGAAGATGAAAACCTGGGAATTGGCGCGATCCTGTCTTCCGATGCGTCAGCGCTGGATGCCTTTATTGAACGCAAGTTGAAAGAAGGAGGTATCTCCCTCCAGGAAGAAAGCAAGATTAATGTGGTTGTAAATCCAGGAAGCAGTTATACCTTGAGCAAGGGTGAACACGCCATTGTGATTCCGTGAGGCAATTATGAAAAATGAACGATTAAAAAATTTCTTAATATTTGCAGATCTCAACGATGATGAATTGAGGCAGTTTAACAGTTCACTTAAAGAAGTGAAAATGGAACAAGGGCAGCAATTTATTACCGAAGGAGAGGAGGGCGATTGCATTTATCTTCTTCTGGATGGGGAAGTTGAAATCAACCAGGCTTTAACATTATCCATGAATAAGGGAGAATCGGACAATCGCGAAAAAGCGATCCTGAAATTGTCCAGTGAAATCAATCCCCAGTTTGGTGAAATGTCCATGTTTAATGAAGGCGGCCGCCGGACGGCGAACGTCCGTGCTGAAACACCCTGTATTCTGGTTCGATTAGATAAATCGGACCTGTACACGATCTGTGATAACAATCCTGAGATCGGCTATAAAGTCATGCGCAACCTGGGCCGTATCATTTCCGGTAATTTAGTCAAAGCCAATCAAAATGTACTCAAACTCACGACTGCTTTCAGTTTAATTTTAGAGCGGTAGAATGCTATCATAATTTGATTTTTCAAACACTTTAGATCAGAATTTTATGTCAACACAACAACTGGATAAAACGTATAACTGGGACCAACTTGAGGACCATTGGTATCAGCATTGGCTGGATCAGGGTTATTTCCACGGGGATGAAACGGCCTCGAAAGATTCTTATTCAATTGTAATTCCCCCGCCCAACGTCACGGGTATGCTCACCATGGGGCATGTCCTGAATAATACCATTCAGGATATCCTCATACGCAAGGCGCGGATGGAGGGAAAGAACGCCTGCTGGATCCCCGGGACCGACCATGCCTCCATTGCCACCGAAGCCAAAGTGGTTAAAATGCTGGAAGAACAAGGCATTTCCAAGGATAAACTCACACGTGATGAATTCATGGCGCATGCTTGGGAATGGAAAGAAAAATATGGCGGAATCATCATCAATCAGTTAAAAAAACTGGGTTGTTCCTGCGACTGGGAACGGGAACGCTTCACCATGGATGAGGGCTATTCCCGGGCGGTTTCGGAAGCCTTCGTCAAATTATATGAAAAAGGACTCATTTATCGCGGTCACCGGTTGGTGAACTGGTGCCCCGTGTCCAAATCAGCCATCAGTGATGAAGAAGTAATCCACCAGGAGCAGAATGGGAAGCTGTGGCATTTCCGATATCCGATAACGGAAACAGAAAAATATTTAGTCGTAGCAACAACGCGCCCCGAAACCATGCTTGGCGATACGGCTGTCGCCGTCCATCCGGACGATAAGCGCTACCAATCCATAATTGGAAAAACAGTTACTCTGCCATTGGTCGGACGAAAAATTCCGATCATTGCCGATGATTACGTGGATCCTGAATTTGGCACAGGTTGTGTGAAAGTGACCCCGGCTCATGACCCCAATGATTTTGCCATGGGCGAACGTCATAACCTGGAATTCATCAACATTATGAATGATGATGCCTCCCTGAATTCGGAAGTTCCGAAGCAATACCAGAATCTCGCCCGTGATGAGGGGAGAAAGATGGTTGTTCAGGACTTGAAATCGGCGGGTTTATTAGATAAAGTCGAAGATTATGTAAATAATATCGGATTTTCCGAACGCGGCAATGTGCCCATTGAATTCTATATGTCCGAGCAATGGTACCTGAAAATGGATGAATTGGCCAAGCCGGCCTTGGATGCGGTGAATTCCGGTAAGATCAAATTTCATCCCGAACACTGGACCAAAACCTATAACCATTGGATGGAAAATATTAAAGATTGGTGTATCAGCCGTCAGCTCTGGTGGGGGCATCAGATCCCGGTTTGGTATCATAATGATGATCCGAAAATTATCCACGTTTCGGTCGATGGCCCGGAAGATCCGGAAAACTGGACACAGGAGGAAGATGTTTTAGATACTTGGGCTTCATCGTGGCTCTGGCCTTTTGGTGTTCATGCCTGGCCGGAGGAAGACCAAAATCTCAAAGCCTTCTATCCCACCGATGCATTGGTTACCGGCCCGGATATCATTTTCTTCTGGGTGGCGCGGATGATCATGTCCGGCCATGAATTTTTAGATGATATTCCCTTTAAGGATGTGTATTTCACATCCATCCTTCGGGACAAAACAGGTAGAAAATTCAGCAAATCCTTGGGGAATTCTCCTGACCCATTCGATCTGTTCAAAGAATATGGCACCGATGCTGTCCGTTTTGGCGTGATGCTTATGGCCCCCCAGGGATTGGATGTTTTGTTTTCCAATTCACGGCTGGAGGTCGGGCGCAATTTCATGAATAAATTGTGGAATGCTTCCCGCTTCGTTCACATGAATCTTGAAGGGGGCATAGCCCCGGATATCGATCTGAAATCAGTTGAATTAGACCTTCCCGAGCGCTGGATTCTGAGCCAGTTGAACCAGACCGCCATTAAAGTAAATCGGCAATTGGATCGCTTCCATTTCAATGAAGCGGCCAAGGCCATTTATGAATTCACCTGGAGTGACTTCTGCGACTGGTACATTGAGATTGCCAAAACACGATTTTATAGTGAAGACCCTGAAAAAACGGATATCGCCCGGGCCGTTGCGGTCCATGTGATTAAAGGCATTTTGAGATTATTGCATCCATATTCACCATTTATTACAGAAGAATTATGGGCTCATTTCAGGAATGAGAATGATTCTGATTTAATTGTGGCTCCATGGCTAAATGGGGATCCATCCTTTGGCGATAAGGAAGCAGATGGTTCAATGACATTGCTGAAAGATATTGTCACTGCTATTCGAACGATTCGCAGCCGTATGAATGTACCGCCCGGTAAAAAAGCAGATTTGGTCATTCGCAATGTGAATGGCAATAAGGAGCTCATTGAGTCATTTGATGAAATTATTCGTTCCTTAGGGCGGGTGGAAGACATGACCTTGGGGCAGGATTTGGAAAAACCGGATCAATCCGCCACGGCCGTTGTTCAAAAAATGGAACTGTTTGTTCCACTCATAGGATTAATAGATTTAGAGCAGGAAAACGCACGTCTTTCAAAGCGGTTGGGTGAGTTGGAAGGACATCTCATGGGCGTGAAGAAAAAATTAGCGAATAAAAATTTTGTCAACCGCGCACCAGCCAATGTGGTTGAATATGAAAAGAAAAAACTGCAGGATATGACCGCAGAATTTGAGCTCGTAAAAGCAAACCTGGAAATGCTGCAATGAAAAAAATCATCGGAATGTTTACTTTATTGTCCCTATTAATGGGACAATCAAATCATGCCACCATGACCCTTTATAAGGATGGTTTTGCCCTGATTAAGCAGCCCGTGGCCTGGAATGTGCAGGCAGGAGAAGCCACCATATACTGGGATTTACTCCCGATGGGGATGATTAAGGATTCCCCTTTTCTTACACTCAACAATGCCACGGTTAAAATGCAGCGTCTGAACCAGGATGTGTTTCATTTTTCGGACCGCCTTTACGATTTTTTAGGGGAGACCATTGATATAAAATTGATCAATGAAAAACCCATGACCGGTACTTTAGTTGAGGTGAGTGGCAATACGCTCACGATCCAAAGGAAACGATCGGTTATTTCATTCAACCGAAACCGCATCGATTATATCAATGCACCGGGCAAACTCGAAAATGTCATGTTCAAACCGTCTCTTGCCTGGAATATTTATAAGAAAAAAACAGGTCCGGCCCGGGGGAACTTGATCTATCTTTCCAAAGGATTCGACTGGGACGCCATTTACCGTCTTATCCTGGATGAATCGGGGAGTGGCGCGGAATTCATTGCGGAAGCTTATGTCAAAAATAATAGTAACCTGGATTTCACAAACTTATCGCTCCAGTTGGTGGAAGGAATATTAAAGCAAAAAGGGTCTGTTTCTATTCCGCCGGTAATGCTGCGATCCATGGCGCCGCCTCAGGAAGACTATGTTCCGAAAGAAGAACAATTAGGCGACTATCACATTTATCACCTGGGTGGCGAAATGGGTCTCAATGGTGAAGAAAGCATTACCACCCGCTTGTATGTACCGAAAAAAGTTTCATTCCAAAAAACCTATTTATTCGAAAATGATGAACGTAGTCAACGGGAAGAGCCTCTTGGAATCGAATACCAGATTGCCAATACGGAAAGCAATAATCTCGGTGTACCACTGCCCCAGGGAAAGATTCAGCTCTATCAAGCGGGCAATAAAGGCGCGATTGAATTTGTGGGCGAAGATGAAATTCGCCAAGTGCCAAAAGGGGCCACAGCCACCATTATTTCCGGACGTGCTTTTGATGTGGTGGGCAAACGGACCGTATTGAATTACGACCGCCAGCGGAAGAGCGAAGAAGCGTCCATCAGCATTGAAGTGACCAACACACTGGACCATGAAATCAAAGTTCGCCTCATCGAACATATTTATGGTGATTGGGTGGTGAGAGACGCCTCTGCCAATTATCGGAAAAAAGATGCCTCCACCATTCATTTCCCCCTTACCATTCCTGCCAATGGGTCCCAGACCGTGACCTATACCTACCGCAAGGAATGGAATTAGGGGAGAGGGAAAAAGGTGTAAGTAAAATGAAAAAAGGAAAGCCAGGATAAGGAGTTCGGGGAAATTTCTTCCTTCTGCCTTATTCCTTTTTACTTATCTTTAATTCATCAATTCTTTCAAATAAATCTTTCCCAATAGGGATACTTTCCTAATTTTGCCTATCGTGAATTCATTTTTCCTTTCCACATCACTCCAATCCATTAAAGGCGTCGGCCCGGCCCGGGCGGATGCGTTATCATCAATCGGCATTCATACTATTTCCGATCTGCTTCATTATTATCCGCGGAAGCACTTAGACCGAACTACCGTCACCCCCATTTCTAAACTTAAAAAAGATGTGGAAGCGACGGTCATTGGTAAAGTGGAAGCAGCGGATATACGGAGAGGGAAGCGCCGCCAATACTTCCAGGCCATTTTGTCCGACGGAAAAGGAATGATGAGCCTGACCTGGTTCAATGGGGCTCGCTACATTAAAAAAGCGATAAAGGTAGGAGATCGCCTGGCTGTTAGTGGAAAGGTAGAATTCTTCAATGGTTTCCAGATCGTCCATCCGGAATATGACAAACTGAAAGATGATGAAGATCCGGTGAATTCCGGTTTGGTGATTCCATTATATTCGATTCCAGCCGAATTGAAAAAGACACGGTTAGATAGTCGCGGACTTCGACGCCTCATTAAAACCATTTCAGATGAACTGAAAGAAATTCCCGATCATTTTTCGTCTGAGTTTCGCAAAGCCAATGGACTCACCCATATCAATAGCGCTCTTCGGAATATCCATTTTGCTGAATCTGAAGATGTGCTTCAGGCCGCTATTCACAGATTGAAATTTGATGAACACTTTTTTCTCCAAATGCTCATGGCCTTGCGGAAATCATCTATTCAACAAACAGGGACGAAAGCACTGAATAAAATCGGTCCAGAGGTGAAACTCATTTCTGACAGTATCGATTTTGAATTGACCGACGCCCAGAAAAAAGTCATCAAAGAAATTAAGGATGATATGGCTCGGCCTTTTTCAATGAATCGCCTATTGCAGGGGGATGTGGGTTCCGGGAAGACCATCGTGTCTGTGTTGGCCGCCGCCATTGCCGTGGCCAATGGGGTTCAGGTGGCGGTCATGGCGCCCACAGAAATTTTGGCTCACCAGCATTACGCATCATTCAAAAAGCATGCCGAAACGGCCCACATGACTTGCGCTATTTTAGTGGGCGGTACTCCCGCAAAAGAACGCAAAGCCATCCTCGATGGTTTAGCCGAAGGTCGGATTGATATAATTATCGGCACCCATGCCCTGATTCAGAAGGATGTGACATTTAAAGAATTGGGTTTAGCTATTGTGGATGAACAGCATCGGTTTGGTGTCCTCCAGAGAGGCGACCTTACATCTAAGGGATTGAATCCTCACCTGCTGGCCATGACCGCCACACCCATCCCCCGGACATTGGCTATTACTTATCACGGTGATATGGATTTATCCATCATTGATGAAATGCCGAAAAATCGCATTCCTGTGGTGACCAAAGTGGTGGAAGAGCAGCGACTATCAAAAGTATATAAATTTATGAAGGCCGAAGTGGCCTCTGGCCGTCAGTGTATGGTGGTCTATCCCTTGGTAGAGGAGACGGAAAAATCCGATTTGGCTGCGGCAGTGGAAATGCATGAGCACCTGTCCCAAAAGATTTTTCCCAATTTAGAAGTGGGACTCATTCACGGTCGAATGAAAAAGGATGAGAAAGATGACGTCATGGATGCCTATGCCCGGAATGAGATACATATTCTTATATCAACCACGGTGATTGAAGTGGGGATTGACATACCCAATGCCACGGTGATGCTGGTTGAACATGCAGATCGGTTCGGACTGACCCAACTCCATCAGCTTCGGGGCCGTGTGGGACGGGGGAGTGAAAAAAGTTACTGTATTCTCGTCCGCCGGAATTTCACCGATAATTCGAAAAAGCGCCTGCGGATTATGGAATCCACCACAGATGGATTTGTGATTTCTGATGAAGATTTAAAACTCCGCGGTCCGGGAGAATTTTTCGGTATTCGCCAGAGCGGTTTCTTAAAATATAAAATTGCGGATATGGTCAACGACGGGCTGATCCTCAGAAAAGCGAGACAAGCTGCTTTTGAGTTGGTGAAGGCAGACCCGAATTTGAATCAGCCGGCCCATGAACTGATCCGCACCCGCTTCATGGCGGAATACCAGGGTAAACTTGAACAGGCGAATATATCGTAATTATTTTTCTAAAACTTTTTCAGGACATTCACTTGCATTGTTGTAATGTTCTTCATTTATTGTGTAATAGTATAAATATAATAACTCACCCTCTGAATCTACAGTATCTATAAATTGATATGCTGATTTAACCCTGACATCCTTACTGCTGTCTGAAACAGGGCCAAAATAAGTAAAGCATTTTTCAGGTGACGATTTAA
>CAYFJU010000059.1:0-20835 GCA_964343505.1 uncultured bacterium | reverse complement strand
GCATATTATCAAATAATAATTCAATGCAATATTATTTTTATAATATATAAATTATTTTAATATTTGTTAATTCTCACCCTTAATCTCCTTGATATATTTATAAACTGTGGGGCGGGTTACGGACAATGCTTCACCGATAATGGCTACTGCGCCGCGTTTATTCAAGTGGCCTCCCTTAATGAGGAATTTGATTACACTATACTTGTCCCTTCTGGATAAAACCGTATTTGTCAATCCATGGGATACACGATAATGGTTAATCGCAATTTGAATATCTTCTTTGGTGTTCCCATAAAAGAAGGCCTCACTCTCATGGGTAACAGGATTTTCATTCGTCCCGGTCATAAAAGAAAGCACATCCGAAAATTGGTTAAAAACGGATATATCGTAATTCAATCCGAGTGATCCAATAATTATTTTTTCTGAATTCCGAATGGTTAAAGAGGACGATTTCAATTGTTTTCCATCGGGGCTTTCATTTTTATAATTCACCACTTGGTCTGGCATTTCTCCCTTGAGTTTTTTATAGCCAATGTCGGACGTTCCTTCGCCCACCTTTCTCCCGGTAATATGATTATTAAAAATGGCAATGATGGAATGTTCCGGGTAGCGCAGGTCGTGTACGATCACTTCCAGTTGAGGTTTGAACATTTCCGAGAGGATTTCACCCATTTTCACATAATGGGATAAAATTTCATTGTCTGTCAGTTTTTCTTTTTTAGCCATTTTTCTCTTCGTTTTCTTAGATCAGGCCTGTTCCAAAGCTAATTCCGATTCATCCAATTTTTCAATCTTGATATTCAATAGTCCATAAAGGATGGCCACAAACGGATTGACGAGATTGAAGAAGCAAAAAGGTAAATAGGCAAAGGTAGCCACCCCCAGTGATGCAGACATATAGGCACCGCAGGTATTCCAAGGTACCAATGGTGAGGTAATCGTCCCTGCATCTTCAAGTGTTCGGGATAAATTCTTGGGATCTAATTGACGCCGGGCAAATTCTGTCCGATACATCCGCCCCGGTAACACAATGGCAATATACTGGTCTGCCGTAATGATATTAATACCTATACATGTGGCGACTGTGGCGACGATTAAAGAACCGGTCGTTTGAACAAAGGACAAAATTGATTCTACTATCCTGGCCAAGGCACCAATCGTTTCTAAAACAGCCCCAAATGTTAGGGCACATATCACGAGCCAGATAGTATTTAGCATGCTGATCATACCGCCTCGACTTAATAAGTCATCCACCATAGGAACGCCGCTCTCAAGTGTAAACCCTGAATGGAGAGCCGTCCATACACCTGAAATCATTGTTAAAGGACCAGACAACTCCGGTTTATCAATAAATTCCGTTATCACATCATATTGAAATAAAATTGCAAAAACCCCACCCAATAAAGCGCCGATCATAATCGTGGGAAAGGCCGGCATTTTTTTCATGGCCAACCCGAACACCACGATTAAAGGAATAAAAGAGAATAGGTTAATATTGAATGATTGGTTGATCGTATTTTGGATTAATTCAAATCCCCCTGCCTCACCGGATGACTGACCCCGCAGACCCAAAATTAAAAATAATATAAGAGCAATAATCAAACTAGGGCCTGTTGTCCAAACCATATGACGAATATGGGTGAATAAGTCGGTGCCTGCGACTGCTGGCGCTAAATTAGTGGAATCCGACAGGGGCGACATTTTATCCCCAAAATAAGCGCCGGAAATAACGGCGCCAGCCGTAACGGCTTCAGACATGCCTAACCCTGCTGCAATACCCATCAAGGCAACGCCAAGGGTTCCTGCTACTGTCCAAGAACTTCCAATGCTCAGGGCAGATAAGGCACAAATCACGCAGGCGGCAAAATAAAATATAGACGGCGACAAAATATCCATGCCGTAATAGATCATAGCCGGAACCGTCCCTGAAAGGATCCACGTACCGATGAGAGAACCGACAGCCAGCAAAATCATGATGGCCCCCAATCCCATGGAGATTCCTTTTACAATTCCTTTTTCGATTACCTTCCATGTATATCCATTTTTTATGCCAATGATGGCTGCAATGCAGGCACCCAATAGCAGAGCAATCTGATTCGCCCCGGAAGATGAAGAATCACCGTACAAATACACCGACATGGCCAGCATAATCACCAAAGATAGGATGGGAATCAAGGCATCAATTATAGATGGATTTTTGGGATTAGAATTCATGAATTTTCTCTAAAATTTGGTTTACGTTTTTCAACAAATGCAGTGAGGCCTTCCCTTGCTTCCTCATTGCCAAACAGTTTACTGAAGTTTTCCACCTCCATAGATAGGCCTTCTTCTATCGAAGTGCCGACCCCTTTACGAATACAATCCAAAGATTGTGCCACAGCCTGAGGGCCGTTTTTCAATATTTGTTTGGCGATCTCGAAACATTTATTCATCAATTCTTCAGGAGCAACCACATGATTAACCAACCCGATGTCTTTGGCTTCGGCGGCATTCACCATCCTACCGGTTGTAATAATTTCATTGGCCAGACCAGTTCCGACCAACCGCGGCAACCGCTGGGTCCCGCCCCAACCGGGCAAGATACCGAGGAGCACTTCAGGCTGCCCAAAAGACGCCGATTCACTGGCGACACGAATATGACAGGCCATACTGATTTCGCAACCACCCCCAAGGGCAAATCCATTAACGGCTGCGATGACCGGCTTTGGAGAATTTTCGATTGTAAGCGTCATTTGCTGGCCCGCTTTTCCGAATGCCAGGGCGCCTTCCGATCCCATCGTCTGCATTTTTTTAATGTCAGCGCCTGCCACAAAAGCTTTATCCCCAGCGCCGGTTAATATGATTATACCGACCTTGTCATCTTCAATACAGGATTGCACCGCTGATTCTAAGTCAGCCACGACCTGGTCATTCATGGCGTTCAATGCATCGGGACGATTAATCGTTAGTACAGCAATTTGATCTGAAATTTCTTTAATTACGAATGACATATTTCTCCTATTGGAAGGCTTTGCACAGCCTTTTATTAATTATTTCCAAAAAGTGCGGCTGAATAAAACCATGATTGTAAAAATCTCAAGTCTGCCTAACAGCATACAAAACGTCAACATCCACTTACCGATAGGATGAAGCAAAGCATAATTATCCGTTGGACCAAAGGCGCCTAACCCGGGACCAATATTTCCGATGGCTGATGCAGCCGCTCCAATTGCTGATTGGAGGTCTAAATTAAGAGTGGTAAGAATCATGGCTGTAATGGCGAAAATTGACATATAAAACAGGAAAAAACCCAATGTATTCCTGACCACATCTTCACTGATGTAGCGGTCACCAATTCGGATGGGAATAATGGCCCGTGAATGGAGCATCCTGCGCGTTTCAGTGGCTGCGTATTTTAACAACAGAATGATCCGGGCGATCTTCATCCCCCCGCCTGTAGATCCGCCCATACCACCGATAAACATGAGAATAAGCAAAAGATATTGAGTAAAATATGGCCAAATTTCGTAATCCGCTGAACCAAATCCCGTGGTCGTCAAGATTGAAACACTTTGGAACATGGACTGGAGAAAATTTTGGTGCGTCCAATCAGCACGGGCTGAAGAGAGATTGAGAAAAATAAAAAAAGTGACGCCCAAGGTAATACCAAGATAGGATAAAAATTCCGGATCTCTAAAATACCCTTTTACATTTCCGGTCAAGGCACGAAAATGGAGGGTAAAATTCACACCTGCAATAAACATAAAAATGATAATGATGTAGTGAATCACAGGATTGCCGTAGGAGGCGATGCTGGCATTTTGCGTACTGAATCCACCGGTCGGCATGGTGGTAAATGCATGACAAATCGCATCAAACCAGGGCATGCCACTCATCCCTAATAAAATCGTTTCCACGACCGTTAACCCCACATATACCATCCATAATATTTTTGCTGTTTCTTTTACGCGTGGGCGAATTTTATCCGCCACGGGGCCGGGGACTTCCGCTTTGAACAACTGGACACCCCCAACGCCAAGCAAGGGCAGAATGGCTATCGTAAATACGATAATTCCCATACCGCCGATCCACTGAATAAATGAGCGCCAGAATAAAACACCATGAGGAAGACTTTCGATCCCATTGGCCAGGTTTGGCAAAGTTGCATCGTTTCCGATAATGGAGGCACCAGTGGTGGTCACCCCTGACATGGACTCAAACCATGCGTCGGTGAAATTGGGAATCGCACCTGTCAAATAAAATGGCTGTGCACCGGCTAAGGCAACGAGGATCCAAGCTAAAGCAACAATTGCGAATCCGTCCTTACTGTTCAAAGAACGATTTTTTCGCGTAAAAAACCAAATCGGTAAACCGACCAAAACACAAATCGCCAAAGATTTTAAATGTCCGTACAAATCGGGTTCACCATATCCCCATGCGATTAAAGCGGGGACGATCATGGAAAGCCCCGTGAGGACCAGCATCGCCGCTAAAATGTTGAAGATCGTTTTAATGTTCATGAGACTTCAAATAATTTCCGCAATTTGGGTACCGCCTTCGACTTTGCAAAAACTAAAACAGTATCTTCTTCCGACAGTTGACTTGAGCCCCGGGCAATGGATAAATGGCCATGATGATTAATCATACCTACGATACTATCCTCAGGAAATTTAAGATCAGACAGGGATGCTTTGGTCACTTTACTGCCCGGGTCCGGACTAAACTCAATTACATCTACATCAATTTCATCAAATGTCGTAACAGATGTTTCTGTTTGATCGCTGGAAATGAATCGTAATATCGAATTCACGGTGGACATATTTTTACTCAACACCGCTCCAACACCAATTTCCTGAACAATCGGCATGTATTCGGTTGTACTGACGTGGATGACGGTTTGTTTTACGCCTAAATGGTGGGCCAGCATGCCCGATAATAAATTAGTTTGTTCGCTTTCAGTAACGGTAATAAAACTATCGGCATCCTGTATATTCTCTGCTTTGAGGAGTTCTACATCTGTACCGTCACCATGAAGTACCATCGTTTCCTTTAAATTTGATGCCAGCCACTCCGCTTTGTTCCGCCGGTGATCAATCATACGAACCGACATTTCATTTTCCAGTTCCTTGGCAACACTACGGCCCATTTTACTTCCCCCAAGGATGATTACTGATTTGGTTCGCGTCGCCTCTTTGCCTAATAAATCCATCAGTGATTCAAGGCGCTCTGTACGAACGATAAAATAGGCGATATCACCGTCCTGGAAATCAAAATCCGCCCACGGCACGTGGGATTCACCCTCCCTCAAAACGGTCACAATTCCGAATTTAAAATCACGATCTTCTTCACAAATATCCCGAACAGTTTTACCAATAATAGGACAATTATCTTCAAGCCGAATCCCTATCATTTGCATGCGCCCTCCTTCAAAGTCCATCACCTGTGTTGCGTAGGAATGACGGACCAATTGAACGATTTCGCGGCAGGCTTCTTTTTCCGGGTGAATGACAAGATCAATCCCGAACTTTTCCGGTTTAATGATTGAATCGCGGGTGGTGTATTGCTGATTTCTCAGGCGTGCAATAATCTTTTTGGCGCCCAATTCATGGGCCTGCTGCGAGGCAATTAAATTCACTTCATCTACCCGCGTGAGGCACAAGACATAATCCGCATCCTGGACATTGGCTTTGGATAAATTTCTTGGGCTGGCACCATTCCCTTCAACCACAATCACATCAAGGTTTTCGGTCGCCCGTTTACATTTGAACGGGTCCACGTCCATCACAATAATGTCATGGTCTTCCTGACTTAATGCTTTTGCGACGTGGAATCCCACCTCTCCCACACCAATAATTACGATGCGCATAACGATTCCTTTCCGGTAAAAGCCGGTATATTAAGTAATTTTATCAAATCTATCCCATCCTTTTTCATCATTCACTCTCACGCCGGATGTCAGCCCCCAGGGCTTGAAATTTTTCTTCAATTTTTTCATAGCCCCGGTCAATATGATAAATTCGGCTGATGTCTGTACGCCCTTCCGCCATGAGGGCGGCGATCACTAAGGAAGCACTGGCGCGGATATCGGTTGACATCACCTGGGCGCCCCTTAACTGTCCTACACCGCGGACAACCGCCACATTGTTCTCAAGGGAGATATTCGCCCCGAGCCGTACCAATTCCGGAACATGGGCAAATCGATCGTGATAAATCGTATCTGTGATAACGCTGGTTCCATCGGCTATAGACATTAAAGCAATCCACTGGGCCTGAAGATCGGTGGGGAAACCGGGATATACATCGGTGGTCATATCCACCGCTTGCAACTGATCACATTTTTCGATCATGATAGAATCACCATCTACATGAATATTACAGCCGGCTTGTTCCAATTTTTGCAGCACAATGGATAAATGGTGCGGATCAACTTTGTTTATGGTAATATTTCCCAACCTGGCACCGGCCATGAGAAAAGTGCCTGCTTCAATCATGTCCGGAATTGTGGTTGCTTCCACCGGGCTTAAAGAATCCACACCGTGAATTTTTAATTCACTGGTTCCGACACCTTCAATCTGGGCGCCCATGTCATTCAATACATCACAAAGTTGGACGATATGGGGTTCCATGGCTGCATTGGTGATGTGGCTTGTTCCTTCTGCTAAAACGGCAGCCATAACAATATTTCCGGTTGCACCTACGGATGGAATTTCAAAATGAATTCGGGCACCTTTCAGTTTTTTCGCCCGGGCGATAATGTATCCCTCTTCTAAAATAACCTCAGCGCCGAGTTGTTTAAACCCGTTTAAATGGTAATCCACCGGCCGGGGGCCCCATGCACATCCCCCGGGGAGTGAAACACGGGCTTCGCCAAAGCGGCCTAAAAGCGGGCCCATTACATAAAAAGAAGCCCGCATCGTTTTAACTAAATCGTAGGGGGCTTCCAGTGAATTCACATTTGACGCATCAATCGTCAGGCATTTGTCGCGGAATTTAGTCTTCGCACCTATCATACCCAAGAGATGGATCATGGTGCGCGTATCCCGCAGATCGGGCACGCGGTTCAGCTTTGTTTGGCCATCCACCAGCAGCGCGGCGGCCATGATGGGCAATACAGCATTTTTTGCGCCGCTGATCTCAACCGAACCACTTAAGGGGCTACCGCCGTTTATGACTAATCTATCCACGGGCCTGATTCCTGAATTGCTGCGCCGAAGTTATCCCTTCTGTCGGCACAATTTCTCCACTGAATAATTCTGCAATAGCCTGAATTTTTTCTTCATCATTCAAATAACGGGCATCGACCTCTGTTTGTTCATTAGTAATTGTTTTATGGATATATATGTGATGTTTGGCCCGTGAAGCTATTTGAGGCAAGTGGGTTATGCAGATGACCTGTTTCTCCTGGCTCAATTTTTTCAAAGCATCCCCGACTTTTTCCGCCGCCTGACCGGAAATGCCGGAATCAATTTCATCAAAAATAAGCGTTTCCACCGGATCGCTTTTTTTCAATACCGACTTAATGGCTAACATAATTCTGGATACTTCACCACCGGAAGCCACTTTAATTAATGGTTTAGGCAATTCACCAGGGTTTGCACTTAAATAAAATTCAATTTTATCAAATCCTTTTGAACTATACTTAACCGGCTTTCCCTGGAGTTGAATGAAACTTTCCCTATCCTCAATCTGATTGATTTGCACCTGAAATGTTGCGCCGGCCATATTGAGTTGCGCCATTTCTATTTCTATCTGGGAAGCCAGTTTTTTGGCAAACTTCATCCGAATGCTGTTTAATTGAGCGGCCAACTTTTGATAGCGCATTATTAAGTGCGCTTTTTCTGATTCCAGTTCAGAAATTTTTTCGTCTAATCCTGATAATTGTGCCAATTCCTTTTCCGAGTCCTGGATAAACGATCTGACTGATTCAATCGATCCGCCGTATTTCCGTTTTAAACTTTCAATCGCATGGAGGCGTTCTTCCACTTCCTGCAAACGTGATTGGTCATGATCCATCGATTCCCCATACTGAATCATACCAGCGGATGCATCCTGGATTGAGACCGATGCTTGCTCAATGGATTCAACATAGCTGTTCAGGGATTCATCGTATTTTGATAAGCGATCTAATTCATTGAGGACGGAAGCTAACTGGCGATAAATGGAATGGTCATGTTCCGTTAAGGACTGGTTCAGACCTTGAACGGTAGCAATCAATTCATCAACATGGTTGAGCTTTTTAAACTCTTTTCCTAATTCAATATCTTCATCAACCTGTGGATCAACCGCCTGTATTTCCTGAACCTGAAATTGGAGCAATTCTTTCCGGTTGGCGGCATTATTTTGCAGTGCATGGGCCTGCTCCAATTCAAGCATGGTTTGGGATAAATCTGTATATACCGCTTTTGTCTTTTTAACAAGATTTTCGGAATTACAAAAGCTGTCTAAAAAATCGATATGGGTGGCGGCATCCATGATATATTGCTGTTCATGCTGCCCGTGGAAATCAGCCAATGGAATAACGATTTCCCGAAAGTTTGATTCCGCCATGGGTTCATCATCAATAAAGGAACGGGTTCGTCCGCCTTTACTGATCAATCGGCGAAATATTTTTTCTTGCCCTTCAACCGATAATTCCGTTTCAACCACTGACTGTGACTGACCACTGCGCACATCTGTTTTATCCGCCTTGGCACCCAGGGTAATGCTTAATGATTTCAACAGGATCGACTTACCGGCACCTGTCTCCCCAGTAATAACGGTCAGGCCATTTTTAAAAGGAAGAGACATTTCCCCAATGATAGCAAAATCTTTTATATACATACGGTGAATCATTCTTTTCCATTCCCTAAAACAAGCAGGGCGCCTATGATTACACCTATTGTATCCGCCAGCACATCCCACCCGCTGGAGAACCGCCCTGAAATGAAAGATTGCAAATATTCGTCCAGCACACTAAAAAGGATACCAAAAGGAATAACAATTTTTAAATTCCGGGAGGAGATGGTATTCATACTTTTCATGGCCAGAATGCCGAGGATGAAATATTCAACCAGGTGAATCAGTTTATCCCAGGACAGCAGCCAGGTCTTTGGAATATCCTGGCCCGGAATACTGGACACACTTAAGATGACCAGCATATAAGCCACCAGTAAGATGCGAAATGTTTTATGATTCATATTCGTGAAGCACCCGGCCGATTTTATATAAGAGGTCGCCCGCGATCATACCTCGCTCACTAATGGACTTTGCCAATTGATCTGCCGCCTTTCCATGGATAAATACTGCTGCTTTTGCTGCTTCTACACCACTGAATCCCTGGGCCATGAAGGCTGCAACAACACCGGTTAATACATCGCCGGTTCCTGCTGTTCCCAGTCCGGGATTCCCGGTAGAATTAACAGCACCTCGGGTACCCCATGCAACTAAAGAAGGGGCGAATTTGGCTATAAGCACACCGGGGAATTCTGCCATCATTTGATCAATCGTGCCCGGCAAGTCATTTTGAATTGATTTGGAAGATGCTCCTGTCAATTGACTTAATTCCCCAACATGGGGTGTGATGACAAACTCTCCCTTTATATCATGAAATAAATCCATATTATTGTAGAAAGGTCGCAATCCATCCGCATCGATTACCATCGGTTTGTCAACTGTTCGGACTAATTCCTCTACCAGTGCAATGGTTCCCTTATCCTGTCCTAATCCGGGGCCAATAGCTAAAACATCGCACCAATCCACCCGGGCCATAATTTCATCAAAATTATTTTCAGTGAAATAACCACACCCTTCATCCTCGAAAGGAATCGTCATCCCTTCTGTAATTTTTTCTTCATATATGGAATTCAGGGATGCAGGCGCACATGTGATCGTTAGGCCCGCACCGCTTCTCAAGGCAGCCATTGTACTTAAATAAGCTGCGCCCGTCATCCCTCTTGATCCGGCGACAAATAAAACTTTCCCCTGAATATGCTTATGGGTGGATTTATTGAGGGGCTTAATAATTGTCTGAATTTCTTCGGCTGTGATGGTTGACCATTTTCGGCCTTCCAATTCATTTATTATATCGGGGAATCCAATATCCACTGGGTGAACTGCCCCCGAATGATGCTTCCCCGGTTCAATCGTCAAACCCAATTTTGAGTAACCCATTGTTACGGTATGGATTGCCTTAATAGCGTGATTATCGGCCGATCCATTGTTGGCGTTGACTCCCGAAGGAATATCCACCGCTACAGTTCGCTGGCAATCATTCAGCCATGCCAACCAGGGAAATAATTCCTTGCGCACGGTGCCGGTAAATCCTGTACCGAGAATCGCATCTAACATGAGATCAAAATTGGGTTTTGTGATCGGTGGATCGGGATTGTAAATAATGGTGATTTCATCATTTTTACAGCGGTCGTGAAATATTTTAACGTCACCGCTGATTTCACTTTTTGGAACCAGGGAATAAATCATAACCCTAAATCCCCAATTATTGAGGATTTCACCGGCGGCAAAACCATCTCCTCCGTTATTCCCTTTGCCGCAGACAATGCCGATATTTGGATAATGGATATCCATCAACTGCGATCGGACAAATTCAGCAATTTTTTGACCGGCATTCCCCATCAATGTTTTTCCCTGGATGCCATGTTCATTCATCGCCAAACGGTCTAATTCTTGAGCCTGTTCGCGTGTAATTAAACGCATTTACACCACCAAGATTGCCAGGGCAATTGCATAATCAGATTCGTGAGAAATACTTACTTTAAGGTCAGAATAAGTGTATTCGGCAACTGGGGAAACAACCGGCGCACCGTTATCTAGGGGTAAAACTTCAATTTCATTAAACCCTAATTGGTTCGTTAATCCTGAAGATAAAAAGCATTTTTTAATGGCTTCCTTGGCGGCAAAGCGACCGGCATAATGGATAGACGGATTAGCTTTCCCGTCGCAATAGGCTATTTCTTTGGGAGAAAAGGATTTTTGCTTGAAGCGATCGCCGTGATCTTCCAGCAATCGCGCAATTCGTTTTACCGAAACGATGTCCGTTCCGATGAAAGAATTAGACGTTGTTCAATTCCTCGATTATACCAACAACCTCATAGACATCATTTACATCATAATTCGCACCGGATTCAACAGTTCCAAACGTATCACCATACCTGGCGAAAATGGTCTTCATTCCGATTTTCCCCGCGCCAACTACATCACGCTCTGGCCAATCCCCGATCATCAGCGCTTCTTCCGGTTTTACCTTGAGTTCTTTCAATGCCATTTCAAATGGTTTTGGGGATGGCTTGCGAACGCCCGTATCATCAAATGTCAACACAGGATCAAATACGTGATGAAGATTTAAATAATATAGCCGCATCCATGCTTCGCGGCTGGGCGCATCAGAGACCACTGCCAGTTTGATGCCCATTTTCATCAATTTAATCAATGTTTTGCTTACGTTGGGATATACGAGCAGAGTGGCTTCACGGGCCCGGCGGTAGGCCACAATCCCTGCCGCCAGGATTTTGTTGCTGACTTCTCCCACAGTCTGGTTTAAATAATCGTCGAATACCTGTTGGTTTTCCCAACCCTTTTCCATGTATAATTCATGTATGTCATTGTAGGCCGTTTCCTCATCCACATTCAGGCCAGCCTCATTCATAGCCGTGATTGCAGCTTTCACTGCAAAGCGCTTCATCTTGATAAAATCCAGAAGCGTATTATCTAAATCAAAGATGATTGCCTTAATCACCGACTATAATCCAAATTGCTTAAAATTTATTTTTCGTACTTTTGAGGATTTTTGACTTTATCAATTTCATATTCAGCCATTTTGCGCCATGCACGGTCATTTCTGGCTTTTTCAAACGCGTTTAAGGCACCTGCTTTATTGCCTTTACCACCGCACCATTCAGCGATACCCAATTCAAACCAGCCGCCGCCAAAACGGTTTTTCATTTCAGTCGCTTTACGGGCAGCATCCTTTGCACCATCACAATCTCCGTTAGTATTATAAGCGCCTGCCAAGCGGAAAAAGCTCATGGCATCACGATCGTTCAAGGTAGTTGCCATCACTAAATTGGAAATGGCTTGTTCCCAATCCTGTTCATCGGAAAAGATAATACCGAGGCTGGCATATCCTTTGGCATAATTCGGGTTGACGGTAATAGACATATTCAGCACTTGCTTGGCTTTTTCATAATTTTTGGCATTGATATAAATATCGCCCATGGCACCGTAGGCTTTTTCATATCCCGGATGAA
This sequence comes from uncultured bacterium, assembly GCA_964343505.1. Taxonomy (GTDB): domain Bacteria; phylum Fidelibacterota; class Marinisomatia; order Marinisomatales; family TCS55; genus TCS55. The sequence continues at coordinate 8,614 of CAYFJU010000059.1, read as the reverse complement.
TATCAACAGCCGATTCCAAAGCGGCAATCGCACCATCTGTATCATTCAGTCCATTTTTAGCGAGCCCCAAGGCAAAAAATCCTTTATAGAACTGGGGGTTCACCTCCAGCGCTTTTTCATAGGACTGAATTGCGGCATCCTTGTCGCCCATTTTAGACTGGATTACACCAATCTGGTAAAGGGCCTGATAGAATGATTCATCCACTTCCAGCACCCTTTCATAAGAACCAAGGGCGCCCTCTAAATCACCCCGTTTATAGGATTGATTTCCGGAATTAAAATAATTTTTTGCTACATTTTTGATCGCTGCCAAAGCAGTTTTATGCTCCGGGTTGATTTCCATCGTTTTGTGGAAATAATCCACAGCTTCCGGGTATTCTTTTTTACGAAAGTGAGCCAATCCCATGTTGAAAACCGACTCCGGATAATTGGGGAATTTTTCATAGGCAATACGAAACGATTCAAAAGCGTCTTCCGTATCACCATTTTTCATGGACCGAATCCCTTTATTCATGAGGGTATTCAATTCACTCAATTGTTCGAATTCGTCACGGAATTCCTGGTTTTCGGGATCTGCTTTGATAGCCTCTTTCAGGAAGATCTGTGTTTGTTTTAAATCGCCTCTCCTGAGGGCAACGTGAGCCAATCCAATGTAGGCCGGCGCAAAGGTGGGGTCAGCTTGGAGTACTGCGTTAAACCCGGCTTCAGCTTCCGAAACTTGTCCTGCGTCTAAACTGGCTTGGGCTGAATTAAATAATTCATAAGGTGACTGGGCAAAAACTAAACCCATCAACAGTGTAATTACAGATACCTTCTTCAACATTGTGTGATACATCCTCATTTTAATTTTTTTCTGTACCGAAGGCCGGACTCTCCCCGCATTACAGCGGGGTGGGAACCGGCTATCATTTCATGTTTTGTGCCGAAGGCCGGACTCGAACCGGCACGAGATCTCTCTCACATGCCCCTCAAGCATGCGTGTCTACCAATTCCACCACTTCGGCCGAAATACAATTACTTGTTTTCTTCTTTGGTCTGAACCGGCGCAGTTGGCAATGCCAAACTTTCACTGGTGGGTGCCAGGGTCCGTTCTTCCTGCGCTTCCTCAATCACTGAACTGGAGCCAGCAATATCCGGAGAACCAACCAGGCTGATCAACAACGCTAAGCCCATGAAAGCCACGGCCAGATAGGTTGTCATTTTACTCAAGGCGGTTGCAGCGCCGCGTCCGCCAAAAATGGCATTGGTTGTTTGCCCGCCAATCGATCCGGCTAAACCGCCGCCCTGACTGGCTTGCATTAGTACAACTGCAATCAGTAATAAACTGATGATTGCATGGATTGCAATTAAAAATCCTAACACGTTTTATCCCTTATAAAATTTTGATACTTGTTCAATGATGCTGCAAAAACTGTCTTCTTTTAAACTCGCGCCACCGATTAGAAAGCCATCAACACCTTCAGTCTGGATCAGCTCCGCAGCATTTTTTTCATTCACTGATCCACCATAGAGAATGGGCACATCATTGGTTTCCGGTCCAAACATCCCCTTCAGGATTGATTTGACTGAAGCATGGGCCTCAGCCACTTGTTCCTTAGAAGCTGTTTCACCCGTTCCTATGGCCCATACCGGCTCATAAGCGACAATCAATCTTTCCGGATCAATCGATTGCATTCCTTCAAGCCCAAGTTTTAGTTGGCTTCCTAAAACTTCATTTGTCCGATTTTCTTTTCGATCATCCAGTGTTTCGCCAATGCAAAAAATGGGTTGCAAACCGCCATTTAATACAGCATGAATCTTTTGATTAATCCATGCATCGGATTCGCCAAAAATGTGACGTCGTTCGGAATGGCCCAGAATCACATATTGTAATCCGGTGGACTTTAGCATTTCAACCGATATTTCACCGGTGTAAGCGCCCTGTGCTTCAAAATGGGCATTTTGGGCTCCCACACCGAATGCTGTACCATCAAGTGCTTCAACTATGGAAAAGAGCGCCGTAAAAGGCGGGCAGAATATAACCTTTGCCTCTGCCTTATCCAATACGCGATTTGTGATTTCACCGACGAAAGATACACCTTCCTGTACTGTTTTATGCATCTTCCAGTTTCCGGCTACGATAGGTTTAGAATTCATCCTAAATCTCCAATGAATAAATTGCGGGTAATGTATTCCCCGATAAAAGTTCTAACGATGCGCCGCCACCGGTTGATACGTGGCTGACCTTTTTCATTAATCCAAATTTATTGATCGCTGCAGCCGAGTCTCCACCGCCGATGATGGTCAGCGTCTCACTTTCAGTCACTTCAGCGATTTTTTGTGCAACATCCATGGTGCCTTTATGAAATCCGTCCACCTCAAAAACGCCCATGGGACCGTTCCATAAAATCGTACCTGAATCCAGGATGATTTCAGAATATTGCTGCACGGATTCCGGTCCGATATCCAATCCCATTAAATGATCGGGGATTTTTCCTGCTGGATATATTTCGGTCTGATCGCCATGTTTCATCGATTCCGCACAAACAAAATCCTTTGGAAAAACCAATTTCGACTTTCCGCGGGCTGTGGACATAATTGCTTTTGCCGTGGCAATCATAGAAGAATCCATCAGCGAATTTCCCACTTCCTTGCCTTGGGCATTTAGAAAGGTAAATGCCATGCCGCCACCGATGAGGATATGGTCCGCTTTGCCGATAAAATTATGAATCAAATCCAGTTTAGAATCAATTTTGGCTCCGCCCAATATTACCGTTAATGGTTGTTTTGGTTTCCTCATGGCATCAGATAAAAACTGTAATTCTTTTTCCACCAGGAAACCCATTCCCTTATGGGTAAAATTTTTAGTTACACCCACATTGGATGCATGGGAACGATGAGCCGTACCAAAGGCATCATTGATGTATACTTGTCCGTGTTTGGCTAATTTGGCACTGAAATCAGGATCGTTCTGAGTTTCTTCTGCATAAAAGCGCAAATTCTCTAATAAATGAATTTCACCGCCGCGCAATCCGAGGGAGACATCATGAGCATCCTCAGAAACACAATCATCGGAAAATTTGATCGGCATTTCCAGTAGATCGGCCAGCGTTTCTCCAACGGGAATCAAACTCATTTCCTGAACGATCTCTCCTTTGGGCCGACCCAAATGGGACATTAATACGACATTGGCGCCTGCATTGAGGCAAAACTGAATGGTGGGTAAAGCAGCCCGGATTCGAAAATCATCGACGACACGATCATTTTCAATGGGCACATTAAAATCTACACGAATGAGGACACGTTTTTCTTTCAGGTCAAACGTTTTAAGCGATTTTATCACGAAGGTTTTTCAAATATTAGTTTTAGGTGTTGCTAATGTAATGGCCGTTACATGCGCCGCACCATTACGTTTCAGCGCTTTCGCACATGCAGACATGGTTGCGCCGGTTGTTAAAACATCATCAATAATGCCGATTTTCAATCCTTTCAAGGGCCGGGAACTTACAAAAGCATTTTCCATATTTTGAAGACGTTCTTCCCGATCCAGCCTTGTTTGTGAAACGGTGTAAACCTTACGCTTAATTAATGAGGTATCCAACGGTGTTGCCATTTGTTTTGAAAACCCCTTTGCGATCCACCGCGCCTGGTTATATCCCCTTTCTCTATTCTTCTTGTGATGGAGAGGAATTGCAGTGATAAAATCAAATTTTTGAAATGCATTTTTAGGAAATGTTTCAGCGGCGAGTTTGCCCATTTCCAACCCAATCCGTGCGCGATTCGCATATTTCATTTGATGAATGACTTCCTGCAGAACATCATTAAACCACCAGCATGCATAAGCCTCATCAACAAAACGGGGGAAATGAACCTCATCAATTCGATTTTCTTTATTCGTAGGTTCTAATTTCTCAATACATGCATGACATAAGATTCCATGATCTAAATGCACATCACAGGATACACAGAAATTGGGAAACACCAATTTCATTAGAATACTGAATGCCGACTGCAAATAATTCATCCTAAGAATCTACGCAGATTTCTTTTTATATCGATGGTTGAGTGCGTTAATTTTGAATCGAATACATTATGGCTACCGAGACCAAAGCTTCCATCAATTTCCAGGATTTAATGCTCCACCGCATCCACGAGATCCTGCTTGTGGCCAGTCCTTATGATGCTTTTATCCTGGAAGAGGATGGCCGTCTGACCCAGCAGATTCTCTATGAATACTTGGGCATGAACCTCAGTTATGCGCCCCGGGTCTGGCATGCCAAAAACGCCAGCACAGGATTACAAATGTTATCCGATCGCAGTTACGACCTGGTGATTGTCATGATGCGGATTGCGGATATGGATCCTATCACCTTCGGGGAAAATGTCAAATCCTCCTTCCCGGATAAACCCATTATTCTCTTGGCCTTTGATGAATCTGAAATCACCCATTTGCCCCAAGAACGCCTGAAAAAAACCATCGATAAGGTCTTCATCTGGTCCGGCAATGCCAATGTATTCCCGGCCATTATTAAAAATATTGAAGACAGGATGAATCTTAAGCGGGATTATGAAATTGCGGATATTCGTGCCATCATCATGGTGGAAGATAATCCACGCTACTATTCAATTATTTTACCCTTGATCTATCGCGCGGCACTGAAGCATGCCCGAAACCTGATCAATAAAAGTTTATCCGATACTGATAAATTATTATTATTTCGTGCACGACCGAAAATTATTCTGGTATCCACTTATGAAGAAGCCGTGCATTATTATGACAAATACCGGCATAATATCCTGGGGTTTATTTCGGACGTCCGCTTTCCCAAAAATGGTGAATTAGACTTCCAAGCGGGGGTAAAACTGGTTGAATATATTCGCCAAAAGGATTCGGATATGCCCGTCGTCCTTCAATCCACCAATCCTGAGCATAATAAAGATGCAAAACATGTCCGGGCTTCATTCGTTCATAAGGAGTCTGTAACACTTCTTCAGGACTTGGAAGATTTTATCGTAAACAATTTCGGTTTCGGCGATTTTATATTTCGCAATCCCCGCGGCAAAGAAATCTCCCGCGCCAGTGATTTACCCGGATTTCGAAAATCATTGGCCAAAATTCCGGATAAATCTTTAGAGTTCCATGCCTCCAAAAACCATTTTTCCAACTGGTTAGCTGTACGGGGCGAATTTTCAATTGCTTCAAGTATACGCCCTCTTAAGGTTCACGATTTCAGTGATTTAGATGATTTACGTCAACTTATTATTGAACAGATAGATATGGGTATTCAAGCCCATCATGAAGGCCGCATCGTTCAATATTCTTCAGCCGCCAAAGATGAATCGCTCAATTTTGTACGCTTGGCCACCGGTTCCCTAGGCGGCAAGGCCAGGGGACTCGCTTTTGCGATTAACATGCTGACCGATGCCAAAACCAATAAGTCTTATCCAAATATTCATATTCGCGTCCCAAAGGTGGCTGTCATCGGCACTGATGAGTTTGACCGCTTTATGGATGACAATAATTTGTGGAAAATTGCTTTTTCTAAAAAGAAGACGGACAAAGCAATCACTAAAGCTTTTTCCAATGCGGCCCTCTCCAAGGAATTAATGTCCATCCTGTCCCGCTACTTATCAGAAGTAAAATACCCCATTGCCGTTCGTTCATCAAGTCTTTTGGAAGATTCCCAATATCAACCATTGGCCGGGATGTATTCCACGTTTATGCTCCCCAATGCGGATAAGTCCAAAACAGCCCGATTAGAGCAATTGACGAAAGCCATAAAACTGGTCTATGCTTCAACTTATTTTAAGGAACCCAAATCCCTGATTGAGGGGTCTGTCCACCGTCACGAAGAGGAAAAAATGGCTGTCATCATCATGGAATTGATCGGTAACCAACATGAAGACCGGTTTTATCCGTCGGCCAGCGGTTTAGCCCAGAGTTTTAATTATTACCCGATTTCTTACATGAAACGTGAAGAAGGTGTCGCCTTTCTGGCCCTGGGGTTAGGACGGACCATTGCGGAGGGAGAAAAGTCCCTCAGGTTTTCACCTAAATACCCCGGAATCATTCCTCAGTATTTTTCAGTAAGATCCACCATCTCAAATTCCCAAAACCATTTTTACGCACTCGATCTTAAAAAAGGAACATCACTCCTGAAGCACGGAGAAGAGGAAAATACGACTGCCTTTAGCTTAGGTGTTGCTGAGAAGGATGGCGAATTGCATTGGGCGGGCAGTGTTGTTTCCGATGAGGATAATGTGGTTCGTGATTCTCTCCGGCACAGCGGAACACGCGTCATTACTTTTCCTTCTTTGCTTAAATGGAAAACAGCGCCCATCCCGGAACTACTGACGGAGGTGTTATCCCTGGGAGAAAATGCCTTAGGCTGTCCGGTTGAAATTGAATACGCCATTAATCTTCACAAAGATCATAATCAAAATCATGAATTCTGCTTATTACAAATGAAACCGATGGTGATCGGCGGCCTCGACCGCGTGCAGGAATTTGACGCGCTTCAGGAAAAAGATATTATTTGTTCCAGTTCAGTTGCCTTAGGAAATGGGGTGATTGAAAATATCCAAAATATTGTGATGGTTGATCCCGACACATTCGATGCGGCTCACACCCAAACGATTGCCCAAGACATTGAACACATCAACAGTCAAATGCCGAAAGGACAAAAATATATTTTAATTGGTCCCGGCCGCTGGGGCTCCGCTGATCCCTGGCTGGGCGTACCGGTGAATTGGGATCAAATTTCACGGGCCAAGGTGATTGTTGAAGTGGGTATGGATGATTTTCCCGTGGATCCGTCCTTCGGCAGCCATTTCTTCCAAAATGTCACCAGTATGCGGATTGGCTATTTTACCATTAATCATAAGAAAAATCAGGATCGTCTGAATATGATTTGGCTGCGGGACCAACATGTCAGTGCCGTAACCAAATTTACCAAATGGATTCAATTAGACCGGCCGGTCACGGTTACCATTGATGGCCAGACGGGAGAAGGATCTATTATCAAACCATTGGATCCCATTCTTGAATTGATGGACGAACAAGAATCCACAGGGATATAAAAAACCACATCCCAATTGCTGGGAAGGGGTTTCCTATAGATTCTAATATTCTGAATTAGTTCAGATCAGACAACGCCTTGATCCATCATGGCATCGGCAACTTTAATGAATCCGGCAATGTTGGCCCCTTTCACATAATCCGTGAAGTCACCGTCTTTTCCATGGGCAACACAAGCGGTGTGGATACTCTGCATAATGCCGTGTAGTTTCTGATCCACTTCTGCCCTGCTCCAGGAAATGCGCATGGCATTCTGACTCATTTCTAATCCGGAAACAGCCACACCACCGGCGTTAGCCGCCTTACCGGGACCGAACAGGATTTTCTTCCCGAGGAAGACTTCAACCGCATCCGGCTCGGAAGGCATGTTGGCGCCCTCGGCTACGGCGATACAGCCATTTTTCACTAAAGCTTTGGCTTCATCTGCATTGATTTCATTTTGGGTTGCACAGGGTAAAGCAACATCACAGGCGACACTCCAGGGACGCCGGCCTTCCATGTAGGTGGCGCCGAATTCATCCGCATATTCCTTAATGCGGCCGCGCTTTACGTTTTTGAGATCCATCACGTAAGCCAGTTTTTCAGCATCAATCCCTTGGGGATCATGTATCGAGCCACTTGAATCTGAAAGTGTTACCACTTTACCCCCAAGATCATTGACCTTTTCGGTAGCGAACTGGGCTACATTCCCTGAACCGGACACGGCCACTGTTTTCCCTTCGAAAGATTCGCCTTTGGTTTTCAGCATTTCATCGGCAAAATATACACAGCCGTATCCAGTGGCTTCAGGGCGAATCAGGCTGCCGCCCCAGTTCAGACCTTTCCCGGTTAACACACCGGTGAATTCATTGCGAATTCTTTTATACTGGCCGAATAAGTATCCGATTTCACGTCCCCCCACACCTATATCGCCTGCAGGCACATCCGTATTGGGGCTAATATGTCGGCACAACTCTGTCATAAAGGACTGACAAAAGCTCATCACCTCATTATCAGATTTACCCTTTGGATCAAAATCGGAACCACCCTTACCGCCACCCATAGGGAGTGTAGTAAGGCTGTTTTTAAATACCTGTTCAAATCCGAGGAATTTTAGAATCCCGAGATTGACCGACGGATGGAAACGAAGTCCCCCTTTATAAGGGCCAATGGCAGAATTGAATTCCACCCGGAATCCGCGGTTCACTTCCACTTCACCACGGTCATTGCGCCATGGTACGCGAAACATGAACACACGTTCCGGTTCGGTGATTCTTTCTAAAATTTTAGCATGAAGGTAATCGGGGTGATCTTGCAGAAAATCCCACAGGGATTCAACGACTTCTTGAACTGCCTGGTGAAATTCTCTTTCACCCTGGTTTTTGGCCTCGATATAGCCCATGAATTCTTCAATCGAATTGTACATTAACTCTCCTTGAACGATACGAATGAAAGTGATTGCAACTTTTGCAACCGGTTAAAAGCGGCGGAAATTAACAGTGAAATATGGAAAAATCGCAGACAAAAGTGTCTTCCCATAGACATGGTTTACAGTTTGAGTGTTTAAAGAAGCCCTGG
>CAYFJU010000058.1:0-20908 GCA_964343505.1 uncultured bacterium | reverse complement strand
CTTCCACTTAAACAAAATTACTCAATCAATGAGAAGTTAAACATACGATGACAATTTCTATTTTTTTCTACCCCTATTAATGTCATGCTGATGATCCCCGATTCATCGGGGAGAAGAAGCATCTCAAGCATTTGTTTTTCGTAGACCATTTGCTTGAGATCCTTCCACTCGCGAAGCTCGTGTTCAGGATGCCAACTTCTTTTTTAAATTACTCTAACGCCAAATATTTATCATTTTAATTTCCAACAGGCTCAGGACTTGGTGGTAATTACAAGAGAACGAGGAGTGGGATTATTTAAATAGTGATTTTAGGGCAGGGTAGAGTTGTTCATAGGGTAAGCCCTGGCCGAAGTAATATTCACCGTGAGCATCCTGCAGAATGAGTTCCCAATGGAGGTGCGATTCATCCCGGGTCCCCAATGTGCTGGGTTTCGTGCCTGAATTACCTGTCTTCCCAAAAACTTCTCCAGCTTTTATACGATATCCCGGAATCATTTTTGGATCAATGTGGGATAGATGAGCATAAATCGTAATGGCCCTGAATCCGGGGAATAAATTAAACCCGTGATCAATAAACACCGCTTGGCCCAGCAAAATGGCATTAAAAATATCGGACGGAGTTCGTTCAAGTTGGGCGGCACGGGCTAGTATATCTTCGCGAAAAAGGGCAGGTACTTCTTCATAAGAAATATCAGAACGGACGATAACCCCTTCAGCTACGGACCGAACTGGGGTCCCCCAATTGGAGAAGAAATCAATCCCGCGATGAACGCCCGAGCGATAGGTGCGGGGTGCATTGGGCAGCCGGGAAGCGCGCTTCGGTATGGGAACCCCCTCACAGGGCATCACCAACTGTGCCGGTTTAAATATCCCGAAATCAGGCATTATTCCGCCGCGATTAAATAGGGGTTCGATTGGTTCAGCAGGGTCATAGCGGGCTAAGACATGGCGAAATTGGCCAAATAAAGCAGTTGTGTCAAGGTCGTAAGTAATTTGTATTCCTGCTTTGTATTTACTTATGCGGGTTAAGGATCGCCGCCTATTTGATAATTCAATATTGTCTGAGAGGAGAGTGGCATACAGCCCTTTGGTCGTATCATCAAGGTGGGGGAGTCCTGTGTCAATTAGTAAAGACATATCCACAATTCCTTCTGCCAAAGCGGTGAGAGAATCAAGGCCTTCAAGTTCAGAATTGGTATGGATAATAGCGGAAACCCCATCCCGGGAAATTTCCAGAAAAGGGTCAATCTCGGGCTCAACATCAGGGATATGCCGTACCGGGGTACAGGCAGTAAATACTGCCAGAAAGGGAACAAGTATTTTCTTCAATTTCAGTCGGTGGAAGTTAATGCGTCCAAGGCAGAAATGTACACGTCTTCGGGAGCACCCACGATGGTTTCCCGGCAGGTCGGGGTAAATATGGAATCTGTTTCATCATTTACTAGGCCAAATCCCTTCAGGAATAAAACCTGGATCACGGGACATTTGACTAGGCTAAGCGTTTCCAAAACAGCCAATTCATACTTGGCCCATGCCATGGGTGCCATAATGATGCCATCAGCCCAATTGCGGTTTCTCTGAATGAAATTAATGGCCTGGAACACTTTATGGGTTTGAGTAATCTTAAGTGTATGATCCGTATTACGTACATGGCGGCGCAAGGCGGTATTGATCTTATCCAAGGTGATTCGCTTGTCCGCAGCGGCAGACATGGTACCGAGAAGATTGAGGTTTGGGCCGTGTAAAATAAGAATATTCATATTCGGAAAAACAGGCTAAAAGCGCCCGGATTATACCGTAAATTTACATTCACAGATCCTTGAAGATACGGCACATTTTGCCACCAATTTTATTTGAGGGGGGATATGCATTTCATTAAAAAACCCATAACAATTTTTTCTCTGCTTAATGTCATTTTATGGGGGCAATCGCAGACAATCACAGGCTTTGTGATTGACAATCACACGAACCAGGCCATTATTGGCGCAAACATCCTTGTGATGGGAACAGAGACAGGTACATCCAGTGATGAAAACGGAAAATTCACTATCGAATGGTCAGACCCATTTCCAATCAAGCTCAAGGTCACCCACATTGCTTATGAAGCATTAGAACAAAGTATTTCATCCGGCGGTAAATATTCATTTCGTTTAGTCCCCACAGTTCTGGAGGGGCAGGAAGTAACCATCACCGGTACAATCAGTGAAGCAGAAAAAGATATTTCCAGCAGTGTTGAAATCGTTACAGTCAGGAAAGCGGAAATCAGGGGCATCCGGGACATCAGCGAAGTCTTGCGGGAAATGGAGGGAGTGACGATCGCAACCTCAACCACCGGTGAACAGCGCGTAAGTATCCGCGGCAGCAACCCCAATGAAGTCTCGGTATATCTTGATGGTATTAAAATGAACCGCTCTCTGGATAATGAAGCCAATCTGGCGTTGATTGACCTGACTGATCTGGAACATGTAGAAGTTGTCCGCGGTGGCGCATCAACCTTATTTGGGGCGGGAAACTTTGGCGGCGTGGTGCTGATGCGATCAAACAAACTGGATCATAATTATTTCCAGGTTTCCAGGAGCATGGGTATCACTAACGAGAGCGACCAGGATTTGTCCGGAGCCGTATCCTTAAAAGCAGGCCCAATGTCCTTAGGTGGCCGCTTTTCAGGGAAGTCCAGGCTGTATGACGGCCGTACGCTGTACACTACATTATTTGAAAATTTCGCCACTACCTACGATACAGGGAAATTGCGCGGTACGCTGCGTTTTATTCAACAGGATAACACAATCGAATTTAAATCAGGCGGCATTCGTTCAGCTGATGAAATGGATTCTCACCAGGTGCGAGTCAAAGGAGATTTACCCTATTTAAAAGGAATTGATTTTCAATGGGGGCGGCGAAAGTGGTATTGGAATGACCAATTTTTTAGCAATGTTGAAAGAATCTTGCGGGACAGCTCTTCAACGTCTCGTTTCTCCAAAACATTTGCGTGGAAAAATATAAATGGCACCATTCAATTTGAAGAGGAACGGCAGCAGTTCATCGGGGATCAAAAGTTCACAGACAGCTACTCCTCACGGAACTGGACTGATGATGCCTTTTTGATGCAAAAAGACCGTGGTTGGGCCGGGGTGATTCGTTACCAACAAGAAAATCCGGTTCAGGATATTGATTTTCTGCGCTTCGAATTCGGGACGCGCTCCAGTCGAGCTATTTACGATCATGAACAGGAAATCATGGTTTATGACAGTACGGTCTTCCAAAAGAGAATTCTTCATAATGTCCGGGAAATTATGCCGCTTAAAACATATCGCCTGGGCATTGCTTCTGAAGGCAGACTGCCCAGTGGAAATCGTTTTAGTCTATTCTTTAACCAGGGCAGTAACCATCGCACACCAACCTTGAATGATCGATTCCTGTGGGGTATTGGTTTAGACCAGATGGAAGATTATTATACGAAACTGCAGCGCACACGACCATCGCACCCGGAGGCTCAGGCCTATCATGAAATAAAAATTCAGGAAATCAAACAGATCCTGGCTCTGATGAAAGGCGGGCTAAAACGTGAATATGTCACCACCACAGAATTAAGTGGAAAAATTGTATTGGACCAATTAAACACAAATGTATTCACCAGCCTTGAATTGGGAATGGGTGTTTTTCGTAATTCCTACTTGGATAAGGTGGCCTACCGCGTCATCCCCGGTGGATTAATTGCGCCGTACAATACCACAACAGCCTGGATGAATGGGTTAGAAGTCAATGCGAAAACTTACGCCTGGGACAACAGCATTCAATTGGCCATGAATATGATGTGGTTATCTCCCAGTGATGCCCATGTATTTCCTGATAAACCGGCCAGCCGAGGCAATTTTATTGCGGATTATCGAAAAGGAATTTTACGCGTTAACCTCAGTCATATTACACAAGGTCCACAAAAGTATATGCGGGGCGGCGTGCTGTTGAACCAGGATAAATCCATCAGTAATACTAATATGACGGTCAGCCTCACAAAGAAATTTTGGATCATGGATGTTTCCCTCAGTTATGCTGTCAGAAATCTTTTTTCCACCACCGCTGTTATCGTTGATGCCAACAATATTTCTCCCGATGGATCCTTTAATTATTATGACGCTCATCGACGCTTATTATCCTTGAAGATAAACTTGGCAGAATCGAAATAGTCATGCAGAAATCATCATTTATTATTTTATGTATCTTGGGAATCATGAGTTGCAAACCCTTTAATTCTGAAAACGAAAAGGAAGCAGCTTTTACCCTTACGATTGAACACAATATTACACGCATCACCGATTCGGCTTATGTGAATCTAACTTGGGATGAAATCAGTGTTCAGGGATTTAAACGCTGGGTGATTGAGCGTAAAAAAGAAAGTGAAACACGTTGGTTCAAGGCAGGTCAAATTGACAGCCGTTTAACTACGAAATTTAAGGATGTAATCTTCGATGATGAGAACCTGTTATATCGTGTTGCTGTCGAGGACACCAATGGCAACCTAAAATGGGCCGAAGCAATCACGGAAATTCCGAAGACTAAATATCTTATAGTTCCGGGGGAGCAGCGCACACCTAAAATTGCTTACGAAACACCCCTAATAGATGATGGTGATTCCATTTTTGTAGGCCCCGGAGAATATCATGATGCCCTGAAAATGGTCGGAAAAAATGTGCTGATCGAATCCATCGAAGGGTTTGATAATACTTTTTTATTCCATCGCGTGGAAATGAGTACGGGTGTGCTTAAAGGTTTTTCTATTACCGATGGCCTTGGCGCGGAAAAGGATAATGGCGGCGGGGTCCATGCCACGGGAGATGCGCTCATCAGGAATTGTTTCATCTGGAATAACCAGACGGGTCGGCATGGGGGTGGTGTTTTCCTGAAAGATAAAGCGTCTTTGTACAATTCAATTTTGTTCGCAAACCATTCAGGGAATTCTAATCATAATCTATATATTTCAAACGCAACCGGCAGTGTAATCAACAATACATTTGTTTTAGCAGATACGATTGAGGGAAACAATGTCACGGCCTATAGCCTGAAATCCGGGTTTGTGTTCCTGAATAATATTATGCTCCATGGTACCACATTCGCCCTGGACACAACGAGCACACACCATGGTTCAGTTATCATTGATTATTCCAGGATGGATTCAGTTTCTCTTGCCGGTTCAAACCTGATCATGGATGACCCTCAATTAATCGGCCTTGATCAAACACCACCTGTATTTCTTCTCGCAAAAGATTCACCCTGCATCAATGCAGGCCACCCCGATGAACAATATAATAACGTTGATGGTACACGGAATACGATGGGCGCTTTTGGCGGTCCCGGCGGTAGGTCGGAATAATTTCATTTATATTGTTTGAATCATGGGGCTAAAGAGACTCGTCCTGGTTTCTCTTCTCGGCGTAATGGCCTGCAAGGTCTTCAATACCCGTGAAACAGATGGGGATTTCTTGACACTGACAGTAGAACACGATATTCAACGAATTGTTGATTCAGCCTATGTAAACCTATCTTGGGACGAGATCAGTGTTTTTGAATTTCGAAGATGGCTAATTGAAAGAAAAAAAGAAGGTGATACCCTATGGGTAAAAGCCGGAGAAGTAGCAGGCCGCATTACCAATGAATTCAGGGATGTGATACATGATGATGAAGATATTCTTTATCGTGTGGGCGTTGAAGATTTAAAAGGTAATATCAAATGGGCTGAGGCTTTTACCGAGATCCCTGCCACAACAGCCTTGTTTGTGCCGGAAGAAAGGCTAAATCCATCTATAGCTTTTAAATCCCCATTGATAGACGATGGGGATTCCATATTGGTGGGGCCGGGGAAATATAGGGATACATTGAGGATATTGGGGAAGGATGTATCTGTTATATCCAGAACTGGTTTTCGCGAAACAGTTTATCGCAGTAGAGTTGAAATGAATATGGGATTATTAAAAGGATTTACTATCTATCACGCGGAAAGCGACCGGCATCAGAATGGCGGCGGTATTCATGCTGTAGGTAAAGCTGAAATCAGAAATTGCCTGATTTCTGACTGTTCTGCCGGAGGAAAAGGCGGCGGTGCATATTTGCAGAATGATGCGTCTATCTACAATTCGGCGTTTTATAAGAATAGATCAAATTCCCTAGGTAGGAGTGTATATATTACAAATTCAACAGGGAAGGTAATTAATAATACCTTTTTTATTCCAATTGATACCACTAAAGAAAATGTAACTGTCTCTGCCCTGAAAAATGGATTCACCTTTTTAAACAATATTGTATTTGGTGGAGGCACCACTTTTGGTATGGATTCAACAAGTGTGTACGACAAAAATATCGTGATTGATTACTCACGGATGGATTCAGTATCCATCAGCGGCGGTCATATCATCATGGATGATCCAAAATTCATCGGATCTGACACTGAACCGCCGGTTGAGTTTTTATTGGCGCCGGACTCACCTTGCATCAACGCTGGCCACCCGGATGCCCAATACAATAACATTGACGGTACACGAAATACAATGGGGGCAACCGGGGATCCCGGCGGAATTATGGAATGAAAAAAGCTTTATACATCATTATTCTTTCTACTCTCTTTATGGGGTGCGATAAAATATTCAATACAAAGCCCACGGATAAAGAGGGCTTGTTTAAGATTGAAGCGGAATTACAGGGTGATAGGGTGGTCACTTCCTTAGAGGTGGAAATTTCATGGAGCGAAGTCATGGTGGAGAAATTTTCCCATTATCTCTTGGAAAAGAAAAATCCCCAGGGCCAATGGTCTGCCATGAAAAAAATCGAAAGCCGCATCATGACCAAACATACGGACAGGATCATTGATGACGTAAACGTGGATTACCGTGTGGGAATTTTTGATGAAAGTGGGAATGTGCGCTGGGCACAAACTACCTTGGAAGTTCCACCCACAACTTATGTTATTGTACCTGAAGAATATGGCAAAATGATATCGGCTTACAATGCGCGTGTTATTGATGATGGAGACACGGTCTTGGTCAATCCGGGTCAATATGATGAATACCTGCTTTTGTCCAATAAGGATGTGACTATTCGAGCGGTAGAGGGATATGAACAAACCACCATAAGAGGACACCCTGAATCATTATATGCGACGCTAAGAGTTTTTAACGGTTCCGTTGAAGGATTTACCATTCGGGGCGGACATTCAGACAATTCCGGTGGTGGTATTTACTTAAATCGAACAGGTGGTTTGAAAAATTGTTTTATTTCCGAAAATATTGCTGAGAAAAACGGCGGCGGTGTTTACTTGACCGGCGAAGCTTCCCTGTATAATAACATTTTCGACTCAAATCTCAGTGGAGACAATGGTTTGAATTTATATATATATAATGCCACAGGATCGGTCATCAATAATACATTTGTATCCAATGCAGATACATCCCGCAAAGCGAGTATTTTTTTTGCAGGCGATAACAATGGATTAAATTTTCAGAATAATATCGTCTTTGGATCCGATCCGGGGATTGCCGCACTGGGACGGGGTAATGTTTTTGGAGCAAATGTTGAATATACATTGATGGATTCAACCTTTTATATTCAATGTAGTCCTGTCAGGCGCCAGGTATATTGTGACTCGACCCAATCCTTTATGGATTCCACCAATATTGTGGGGGACCCCCTGTTTATTGGATTCAGCGTTGGGGCGGATTTATTTGATTATGGTTTGCAACCGGGTTCCCCCTGCGTGAGTACAGGGAATCCTGATGAGGCTTATCAAAACAAGGACGGCTCCCGCAACACCATGGGCGCAACCGGCGGCCCCCACGCCTGGTAGATCAGCGCATGGGCACGATATGCCCGATGATATAGCCGATAATAATACCGGTCAATAGGGCCAGAGTGAGGACGCGGGATTTGGTGAATTCACTGCGGTACCCTTTTTTAATGGCAACCACTCCTACAAAATAACCTAGGGCGTTTACAATCCAGAAAAAGGGGATCGCGAACACTTTAATTATAAAGGGCCCGATTAAAGGGACAGCGCCAATTAGTGCCGCTAATCCCACGAAGGCTTGGGTAAATACACCAATAACAAGGGTGCCAAATACGACAACTTTTTTATCAATCCCGAACTTCAACGCGACGGCAATGCCAAGGACTATAGCGGTCCATATTATAATTTGCCTGCCGTAGGTTTTGAAAAAGGGCTGTTCACTCATCGTCAATTACAAACTCGAAAGGGAATCCGTAGGCTGTCATAGTTACCCGGATAATACGACGTTTTCCATTTCGTTCCACCCAGATTTGGCGGACCTTATCAGGATCGGGCGCATAATGCATTAAACGATCTGTCATTTCCAAAAATCCTTCGGATTCATCCGCATTTTTCATATCCATGCGAAAATGATCGCATAAGATGTTTGTATTTCCGATTTTAATTGTTTCCGTCCCCGCCCATAAAAACCGGCCTCGCATTGGTTTTCCTTCGTGATCCATTTCAAACCATTTTGTATCGAGTATTTCATAGGGCTGGCGGGTTAAGCGGGCGAACATAGTAAACA
Organism: uncultured bacterium; assembly: GCA_964343505.1. GTDB lineage: Bacteria > Fidelibacterota > Marinisomatia > Marinisomatales > TCS55 > TCS55. Next base: position 12,350 of record CAYFJU010000058.1, on the reverse strand, counting down.
TGGTTTGGGTGGAATCGGACCGATCCTCAGCCTGTTCGTTATATTGAAGAATATTGTTATTCAGTTCGATTAAGATGGATTGATCAAGGTCATCTTGTTCAATCCTCTTTTTGAATGAAATGAGTCCGAAGTGTGTTGTATCAAAGCGCGTGGTATAGCTGTTTTCCGACGGCCATAACATATCAATGATGCCAACCGTTTCAAATTTCAGTTTAACTGAATCAGCTTGTAGTTTAAATTGTGCTTTGGCCACCGGGAACCCATATACATTGGCCGAATAATTCTGGCCGGTTGTTATTGTTATAAAAATGAGGGGAAAAAGAATCCTGCCCATGACAGGTAAAATTTAAGTAATAACGAGGAGCGAACCGGCAATCAAAAAGTAGAGCGCAACACCCAGAATATCAATGGCGGTGGTGACGAAGGGGCCGGTGGCGACAGCGGGGTCAATGTCAAATCGATTCAGAATGAGGGGAACCAGGGAACCGATCGTAGCAGCAATGATCATGGATAAACAAATACTCAAACCCACTACGACGCCCAGCATGGGGGATACATCCAGAAAACGGAAGATGGCAAACAGGCCTAAAAGAACGCCGTACAGTATACCTAAAATGAGTCCGACACGGATTTCTTTAAACAAAATTTTCGCTGAATTTTCAAATCCCACCCGGCCTGTAGCCAAACCACGGACAATAATGGTGGACGATTGGGTCCCAATATTACCCCCCATCCCCATGATTACCGGGATAAAAGCCGCAAGGGCAATTGTACTTTGCAGCACATTTTCAAAAACACCAATTATGAATGCCGCCAAAATGCCGCCGATCCAACTGGCGAAAAGCCAAGGGAGACGCATACGGGCATTATCCCATGAGGATTTTAAAAGAATTTCCCGGTCCTTACCGGCGCCCACCATCTGTAAAAAATCTTCCGTGGCTTCCTCGCGAATCACATCTACCACATCATCCACCGTGACGATTCCCAATAATTGATCATCAGAATCCACCACCGGCACAGCGAGGAAATTATACTGGGACACAATCCGGGCCACTTCTTCCTGGTCCGTTTCGGGTCGTACAGCGTGCACCTTGCGAGACATGATATCTTTCAGCATTGTGTCACTGGGTGTGGTCACTAAATCCCTAAGGGAAACCACACCGGTCAGACACCCGTCATCATCCACGGCATACAGATAAAAGACCATTTCCGCCTCTTCCTGGTCCTGAAGGGCCACAATGGCATCCCGGGCTTTGGTTTCTTCGTGAAGCGTAAACACATCGGTATACATGAGAATCCCGGCACTGTCTTCCGGGTAAGCCATCATTTCTTCTAACTCTTCCTGCGCTTCCGCCTGGAGGAGGTCTATGACGGATGCGGCGTATTCTTCGTCCACCAGCCCCATGAGATAGGCCTGTTCGTTAGAGCTGGCCTCTTGCAGGATGGATGCCATGCGACGGGGATCTTCCTGCTCTAACAGACGAATCGTGATGGATTCATCCAATTCGCTTAAGAATTCCACTGTTTCTTCAGATGGGTCCATGAGGGCAAAAATGGTATCCTGCTCACCGTCATTAAAATAACGGAAAATCAGGGCCATATCCGCCGGGTGCGTCTTACCAATCAGCTTAATGATATTGGTTTTAGCGTGGCGCCGGAGGAGGCGTCTGAAGGTATCCCGCAGGAGGGTAATTTCAGTACCGAACATTTCTTTTTTCATCTTAAGCCTCCGCCTCTGTTTTAAGTTGTTTGAAACCAAACCAGAAAAGGGTCGCCCCCATCATGAGCAAAATTGGATGCATGTGCCCCTGCCACAGGATGAGAGATTCAATAGATTCGCCCATAGAAGTAAAAAGCAATGATGTTGCATTTATAATCACATGAAATATGATACAAGGGATAATAGATCCGGTCCGCCAGGCCAAGAATCCCAAGAGAACGCCGAGAAAATAGATTTGAATCATCCAGTAGGGGTTGAAATGAATTACGGCAAAGAACAAGCTGGATAATAATATGGCCCGTGTAATGTCGCCCCAGGCATTTTCCAGGTATTTTTGCAGGAATCCGCGGAACAGGACTTCTTCACCAACGGGAGCCAGGATCACCACAGTGAAAATAAGCAGAACCAGCGACAAGGGATTGTCCGGCGTCAGCATGGCTTCGACCTGCAGAAAGGAGTCCGGCATGGGAATGACCATATTCACTAGGATATTAATTTCGTCAAAAAGGACCATCGCACCCAATGATAGCAGGATCGTTGAAAAGACAATTTTCTTGGAAACTGGGTTAATGCGAAGTGACTTGGATAAAGTATATTTTCTGCGCAATAAATAGATCATGACCGGTACGACCAGAAATCCCTGGCCGATAAACATAGCGAAATAGGTGGGCAGTCCCGGCTTAGCGCCGGAAAGAATGGACGGATCCAGCGCACTGAAGAGCGAGCCGATGATCAGCGCCGAAAGGACCGATAGTAACACGATCCCGAATGCAAACCGTACTGAGAGGGTCCGATTCATGGGGGTCCGAATCTTTTATTTTCATAAGCATGGAAGTTACGGCAATCTGCCTAAACGGAGAAACACCCGGTTAGCAGGTTAAATGGTGGAGTAAAATGCCCATTGCCACGCCCACATTGAGGGATTCTCCCTTTCCAATTTTAGGGATTGCTACTGTTTGATCCAGCGTCGATTTTACGTCTTCGCTCATGCCATGGGCTTCACTACCCATGACCAGGGCCCATTTTTCAGGAGGATTTTCCAATATATCAAGGGGTGTACCGCGATGGTCAGCGCCGAGAATGGTATGATCATCCAAGTTGTTTAAATTTAGTGTTCCCAACCATGAAAGGTGAAAATGGGCCCCCATGGCGCTGCGGATCACTTTTGGGTTAAAGGGGTCGATGCATCCGTCAGAGAGGGCAATCTGGTTAATCCCAAACCAGGCAGCTGTTCGCAGGATTGTACCCATATTCCCTGGATCGGAAATATGGTCTAGGTAGATAAAGTTTTGGCTTAAATTCGGTTTTTCGAATTGGGGTATTTTACAAATGCCCAAGATGCCCGATGGTGTAACGGAAGGGGAAAGCTTTTTCATTTCTGATTCTGAAACAATTTCATTGTTGAGTGTTCCCGTTAGGTCTGGGTTCTTTTGTAAAAAGGATTCAGTCATTACAAGCAAATCTACAGGCGCATTTGCTTCCAGCGCTTCTTTTACTGATCGTTTACCCTCAACGATGAATAGGCCGTGCTGCTCACGAAACTTTTTCTGGTGCAGCGAGCGAATTCGTTTATTCTGGTTTTGACTGATCATGTCAGAATCCGCCCCAATCCCAAAAGGAGATTTTAGTAGATGCCGTAGAAAAAATCCCCGATCTTGCCTTGTTTTTAAATTGAGGGTTGTAGGTCATGATTTTTGGTTTGGTCATTTAATCCTCATCTATTTGATAACAAAATTAATTACTAAGTTTTGTTACCTTAATAGTTAAGAAGTACACTCGGGAGGGGCCTCACGGAGCTTGCCCGCCGTAGCCTTGGCAAAGGTTGGTGAAGGGGTGGGTCCTAAAAGCATTATTCTGCTTTATACAATATTTCACCATTCACAATGGTGTAAAGGACTTTGGTATCTAAAATTTCATCTTCAGGAATGGTCATAATATTCTGTGATAAAATAGTGAAATCTGCATATTTGCCCACCTCAATGGATCCCTTGATGTTCTCCTCAAAAGCACCAAAGGCCGCATTGATCGTGTAGCTTTTCAATGCTTCCAACCGTGTCATTTTCTGCTTCGGTTCATATCCACCCTTTGGTTTTTTTCTGAGGGTCTTTCGGGATACACTGGCATAAAAGGACTCTATGGGATTAATGGGTTCTACGGGCACATCAGTGCCATTAATGATAATGGCTCCTGTATTCATGAGATTCCGCCAGACGTAGGCCCCTTCGACGATACGTTTTTTCCCCAAGCGGTCAATGGCCCAGGGGCGGTCAGAAGACATATGAATACCTTGTACCGAGGCAATTACACCCATTTGTCCAAAGCGGGGGATATCCGTTGGGTCAATATGCTGGGCATGTTCGATGCGCCAGCGATGATCATTGGCTTTTGTGGGATTTTCTTTAAATGCTTTTTCGTATTGGTCTAATACTTCCCGGTTAGCCCGATCACCGATGGCATGGGCATTCACTTGGAAACCGTTAGCTAACCCATTTCTACTCACCTCGTAGACATATTCCATGGATTGGGTGGCCATGCCGAAATGGCCCGGGCGGTCAGAATATTCATCCAAGAGCCAGGCGCCGCGGGAACCCAAGGCGCCATCAGCATTCAGCTTAATAGAGCGAATTGTGAGGTGATCATTGCCGGTGCCGATTTCAGGTCCTTTTTTATACCAATCCTGCAATAATTTGGGGTCGTGGCTGGTGAGCATCACATAAAGACGGACTTTTAAGGCATCCTGCTTGAGGCCATCCCGATAGGCTTCAATTGCGCTTCTGCCTGAGCCCGCGTCCTGGAATGAGGTAATCCCATTTTCCAGACAGGCCTGTACCGCCAAGTCCAGAGCTTTGGGGGCGCTTCCCTCGCCTTCGTATTGGACATGTTTGCTTATCAATCCCTGAGCCCTTTCGTTAAAAATACCGGTTGGATTCCCTCGAAGGTCCTTGATAATCTCACCCCCGAAACCAAATTCTGTTTCCGCCGTAACACCGGCAATTTCCATAGCCTTGGCATTGGTAAAAGCAGCGTGGCCACTGGCATGGGTGAGCCAAACGGGATTATCGGGCGAAACAGCGCTGAGTTTATCATGGGTTTGAAACCCCTTAACCAATGTTTTTGGGTCGGGCTCCCATTTGCTTTGGTGCCAGCCCCGGCCCAGAATCCATTCACCGGGTTCGGCCTCTTTAACTGCGCCAGCCACCATAGCTACCAGTTCACCATAATTGGCCACAGTATTCAAATCCAGGCGCATTTTGGCATAACCCAATCCCATAAAATGACCGTGCCCTTCGATTAGGCCGGGCGTCATGGTGGCGCCCTTAAGGTCCAAGACTTTGGTGTTTGGACCGATCTGTAAACGGACATCCTTTTTCTTACCGACGGCAATGATTTTTCCATCCCTGACCGCAACGGCTTCGGCAATGGGATGAAAATCATCCACGGTATAAATGGCACCATTTTGAATGACAAGATCAGCCGTGCTTTTTTCACAGGCATTCAGGGTAAAAAGGATAAAGGTCATGGATAAAATTATTTTCTGTTTCAAGAGAGCCTCCTTCAGTGAAATCTTAAAGGTAAAGGTAATGCTCATGAACCATTTCCCTCAATGAATTCATTTGACAAATTCCATTGGAAGGCCCTCGCGAACCCGGTAATTTCCGGCTTTAATTTTCGAGAAAGAAAAATGTCAAAAGGCGTAACACCTCAAAGTAAAGATTATTCAGCCTGGTACACCGATGTGGTCACCAAGGCCGGTTTGGCCGATTACGGCCCCGTGAAAGGCACTATGGTCGTGAAGCCTTACGGCTTTGCCATGTGGGACAAAATTAAAGAAACATTCGACGGCATGATCAAAGAGACAGGCCATGTGAATGCTTATTTCCCCTTATTTATTCCCAAATCGTTTTTGGCCAGGGAAGCAGAACATGTGGAAGGATTTGCCAAGGAATGTGCCGTGGTCACCCATACAAGGCTGAAGTCAGATGACCAGCATGGTATTGTGGTGGACCCTGAATCCCGATTGGAAGAAGAGGTCATCGTCCGCCCCACATCTGAAACAGTGATTTGGTCCATGTATAAAAAATGGATTCAATCCTACCGCGATCTGCCCCTGCTGATAAACCAATGGGCCAACGTCGTCCGCTGGGAAATGCGCACCCGTTTATTCTTAAGAACAACAGAATTTCTTTGGCAGGAAGGACACACTGCCCACGCTACGGCAGATGAGGCCGAAGAAGAAACTTTGCTCGTCCTGGAGCTTTACAGGAAATTGGCGGAAGACTATTTGGCCATGCCCGTCCTTACTGGATTAAAGTCCGAATCAGAAAAATTTGCCGGCGCCGAAAAGACCTACTGCATCGAAGCCATGATGGGGGACAAACGGGCCCTCCAGGCCGGGACGTCCCATAATCTTGGACAGAATTTTGCCAAGGCTTTCGACGTCACCTTCCAAACCCAGGATAATAAAGAAGAATTGGTTTATGCCACCAGTTGGGGCGTAAGCACGCGTTTGATCGGCGGTGTGATTATGACCCACGGTGATGATAAAGGTTTGCGACTCCCGCCGAAAATTGCGCCCTACCAAGTAGTGGTTGTGCCTATTTTCAGGAATGAGGAAAGCAAGCAAGCCGTCCAAAACTATATTGAACCCATTTTATCTGAACTTCGTGATGCAGAGGTGCGCATCCATGAAGATTGGCGCAAGGAAAGCCCGGGTTTCAAATTCAATGAATGGGAAATGAAAGGCGTCCCCCTACGGCTTGAGGTTGGGCCAAAGGACGTGGAAAATGGGAAAGCAGTGCTGGTCCGCCGGGATAATGGTGAAAAACAATTCGTTGAAAAAAGTGAGATCACAAAACGGGTTCCTAAACTGTTGGATGAGATCCAAACAGGCCTTTTCGAGCAGGCCAAGGCATTCCGTGAAGCAAACACCCGTACGGTGACATCCTACGATGAATTCAAGGATGTAATTGCCAATCAGGGCGGTTTTATCCGCTGTGGATGGGACGGGAGCACCAAAACGGAAGAGGCTATCAAGGCGGAAACTAAAGCAACCGTTCGTGTGATTCCCTTTGATGAAAACCCGAAAGATCTGACCTGTATTTATTCTGGGAAGCCCGCCAAGTACGAAGTTATTTTTGCCAAGGCGTATTAGGTTTAGGGGAAGTTTATTAAACCTTGGGGGTTTAGTAAACTTAGATAGAAATTAGTAAACTTGGTGTCTTATGATCACCAGTTCAGCCGCCATTGTCCTCAAGCGTTTTCCCTATAGCGAAACCAGTATTATTGCCCGCTGCTTCGTGCGGGATATGGGGAAAGTCAGTTTTATCGTCCACGGCGCCCACCGCAAAAAGTCACCCATGGGCGCCTATTTTCAGCCCATCAATTGCTTAGACCTGGTGTATTATTATAAGGAAACCCGCGACCTCCAGACGGTGTCCAAAGCCGCTTTTTCCCATTCCTGGTCCGCCATTCCCGCCGATCTGAAAAAGATATCCTACGCCATGGCTATGATTGAACTCACCGATAAATGCCTGACCGATCATGACCCTCACGCAGATTTATATGATGAATTGGTCAATGCCTTAAAAACTGTTGATCAGGAGGAGACCCGATTAAACTTGGCCTATTGGTTTTACCAATACCAGCTTTTAAAACTGCTGGGATTTAGACCGGATTTTGAGCAAGCAGAGCTGGATTATGTACCCCTGCCCAATCCCTTTGCAGGGCCCAATTCAAGAGCAGTTTTTGAACATTTTCAACAAGGGCAGACCGGAATGCACACGGGACTTACCATTACCGCCCAGGACCGGAAAGTTATCAGCAGTTATTTGAACTCCTGTTTGGGGATTCACTTTGAGGGAGTGCAAAATTTGAAATCCCTCCAAATTTTGCGTGAAATGGTCGCCTAATGGTATACCGGGGTATTTTGCGGTGGGAAGATGGCGCTGCATTCTTAGAGACGGATGAGGGCGAACACCTGCTGGAGGGATACCGAATTTGGGATGGATACCTGCATCACTGGCACGATCGGGCCGTATGTGTCCGTAGGCTGCCCCAGAAAGATTATGCGCATGGCGAACCAATCATGATCATGTGGCCGGATGAACCACCATCAAAAACACCCTTTGTTGAAATATATTATAATGAACGGTTAGTGAAATATCCTGCTTCCACTTTTGGCCATAATGCCATCAATGTGAATGGGGAATTTTTCAATTATTCCCACCTGATTAATGAAAATGAAACCATGGATGAAGCCGAATTTATGTACCGCCCCGCCTTGGGAGAGTTCGCCCCTTCGCCCCGAACAGGTGAGTTTGAAATTATGGAAGACGGGACGGCTTATTTCGACAAATTCGGGCGGAATTTCATGCGCACAATTCATGTGATTCGCATTGAAGGCCTTGATACAGACCGCCTGTCGGAAATCTACCACGATGAACTGAAAACCATCCATGCCACGTTGCCCGATCCCAAAAAGCCTGAGAAGTACCCCGATTTCAGTTTTTTCAACCGCAGTTGCACCACCATTATCCGGGATGGCCTCCGGACTTACGGCTTTCAAAAAATTAATGGATTTCTCCCGCGGGATTTTTTCATCAGCGCCGTATGGGAAATAGTCAAAGCGCAGAGCAAAATGGGATTGACCATTCGACTGTATATACGCCCCCAGCTCAAGGTGCCGGAAGCGCCGTACAGCCAAAAAACACCGCCCATGAATCCAAAGAACTGGATTCGCCTGAACCAACTGCCCAATATGGAATAGCTCATGAATCGGATTTGTCTCACTTTAATTGCAGTATTCATCCTTACCGGATATGAAAAACGAACCGTTTATACATCCCCGGGCGTGTCCTGGGAGTTAGCAGAACATCGATCCAAAACAATTTCTGATGTGCGCTATGAAATCACCTTATCCATCCCTGGAAAAGTGGACGAACCCATTATGGGCTCGGAAACAATCCGCTTTCAATTGTCCGAAGTTGGGCAGGATGTGGTGCTGGATTTCCGCCAGCCACCGGAATATATTCAATCGGTCAAGATAAATGGCAGCGTGATGAATTATTCCGCCAAAGATCAGCATATTATATTTAGTGCGGATCATTTTTCCGTTGGAGAAAACCGGGTCGAAATCGAATTTAGGGCCGGGGATATGTCTCTGAATCGAAATGAAGAATTTCTATACACCTTGTTCGTCCCGGACCGGGCCGCCACCGCCATCCCCTGCTTCGATCAGCCCAACCTGAAGGGGCGCTACACCCTTACCCTCCACACCCCCAAGGATTGGACGGCCATTGCCAATGGTCCCCTGTTGGAAGAATTTGAAACCGAACTTAAACTGACTTTTCGATTTGGTGAAACGAGGCCCGTGAGTACCTACATCCTGGCCTTTGCCGCTGGCCAATTCCAGAGGATCACAGCGGAGCGGGACGGACGCACCATGACCATGTACCACCGCGAAACGGATAGCGCGAAAGTGGCCCGCAACAGGGAAGCTATTTTTGACCTCCACGCCGGGGCCATCAATTGGCTGGAAGAATACACAGGCATTGAATATCCATTTCAGAAATTTGATTTTGCCCTAATCCCGGCCTTCCAGTACGGCGGTATGGAACATCCCGGGGCGATTTTTTATAAGGACGCCAGTTTATTCCTGGATGAATCGGCCACCAAAAACCAATATTTAGGCCGGGCCGGACTCATCGCCCACGAAACAGCACACATGTGGTTTGGAGATCTTGTAACAATGAACTGGTTCGATGATGTATGGACCAAAGAAGTTTTTGCCGGTTTTATGGGCAGTAAAATTGTGAATCCCGCCTTCCCGGAGATTAACCATGACTTGCGGTTTTTAAGCAATTATTCCTCGGCTTATGGCGTGGACCGCAGTTCTGGGGCGAACCAGATCCGACAACCTTTGGAAAACCTGAACATGGCGGGGACACTTTACGGCGCCATCATTTATGCCAAAGCGCCGGTGGTGATGAAACACCTGGAATTGTTAGTGGGGGAAGAAACATTCCAAAAAGGAATGCAGACTTACCTCAAGGAATTCAGTTATAAGAATGCTTCTTGGCCGGACCTGATTCAGATATTGGATGATTTGTCTGAAGAAGATCTGACATCATGGAGTAAAGTGTGGGTGGAAGAACCGGATCGGCCTATCATTGATTTAGATTTGAAACTGGCCGCTGACGGCACTATCCAAAGACTAAAACTGAAGCAATCGGACCCGAAAAGAAAAAACCGTGTTTGGGGGCAGCGGCTGAAAGTCCGGCTGGGATATGCAGATGGGGATAAGTTCATTCCCGTTTATCTTAAAAATAGGTCAGTAACGGTAGCTGAAGCGAAGGGTCTCCCAAAGCCGGATTATATTCTGCCCAATGGCGAGGGTGTCGGATATGGCTATTTCAAAATGGATGATGCCACCCGACAATACTTATTGGCCCATCTTCCTGAATTAAATGATTCCATGAAAAGGGGCATCGCTTGGCTTGCCCTTTGGGATGACATGCTCTATGGCCATACATCACCGGCGGATATGATCCGCCTGGCTGTCAGTGCATTGGAAACTGAAACGGATATTCTCAACATTCAACGTACTTTGGGAAGAATCCGCAGCACTTATTGGCATTATTTAACGGAAGAAGCACGAAATAGAATGGCTGCTGACTTAGAGTCAATCCTGAGGCGCCATTTGGCGGGAGCCGAAACTATTTCTCTAAAATCCACCTACTTCAGCGCCCTCAGATCCATTACCCTTTCCGATAGCGGCTATGACTGGCTGAAAGGCATTTGGTCCGAGACAGATTCCATACCCGGTCTGAAATTCTCGGAACGTGATTATATTGTCCTGGCATCTGAGTTGGCTTTGAGAGGAAAAGCAGATGGAGCGGATATTTTATCAGCCCAGTTGGAGCGGATTCAGAACCCCGACCGAAAAGCACGCTTTGCATTTGTTATGCCGGCCCTGTCCAATGACGTGTCGGTCAGAGATCAACTTTTTGAAAGTCTAAAGAAAGAAGAGAATCGTGCCCGGGAACCATGGGCTCAACAAGCGGTGGGCTATCTGCATCACCCTTTGCGGGCAGAATCATCTGAAAAATACATCCGCCCCAGTTTAGAATTATTGGAGGAAATCCAGCGGACGGGCGACATCTTTTTCCCGGCAAGATGGGTCAGCGCCACCTTGTCGGGGCATCAGTCCGCTGCTGCTGCCAATATCGTGAACCAGTTTTTGGATGATCACCCGGATTATTCACCAAGGTTGAGGTTAAAAATCCTCCAGGCCGCCGATGGTTTATTCCGTGCGGCAGAAATTGTACATTAATAAATTGGGAACGGATTTGACCTGAAATCAGTATAAATTGCCGAAATTCAAAACATAGATATGCGCTACCAGTTTCAGTCAGAACAGGGCAATATTTCATTTAAGCCCCAGTATTTTACGGAAGCGATCAAAGTCTTGATCGTTGTGAACGCCGTCGTATTCTTTTTTCGATTCGTTGCCCAGAACCAATTGGATCTGGCGCAAATCTTTGGTTTATCTTCGAGCTCGGTGTGGCCGATGATTTGGCAGCCTGTGACCTATATGTTTATCCACGGCGATTTCTTCCACATTTTTATGAATATGTTTGTGCTGTGGATGTTCGGTTCGGAATTAGAATCGATTTGGGGCCGCCAGGGTTTTCTTAAATACTATTTTATTACGGGGATCGGATCGGGACTGGTGTGGCTCACATTTAATGTGGGCAATCCATACACTATTTTAATTGGCGCCAGCGGCGCCATCTACGGCTTGCTTTTGGCTTATGGACTCATGTTTCCCAACCGTAAGATTTTGATCTATTTTCTATTTCCCGTCAAAGTGAAATATTTTGTGATTTTTTTGGGTGCCATGGCTTTTGTCTCATCAATGGACGCGGACGGTTCTAATATCAGCGACCTGACCCACCTTTCGGGCATGGTGATTGGATACTTTTATCTCAAAACGCCTTGGACATGGCCTAAACTGCGGCTGTTGATCAATTCAAAGTTTGTTGAAATGAGGCACAAAAAAGTTGAACGGAAAAAAGCCAGAAAAATGAATATGCAGCAAACGGTGGACCGCCTTTTAGATAAAATCAATAAAGTTGGCTACGACGGCCTGACGGAAGAAGAAAAAGATGAATTATATATCCACAGCCGACATTTAGGGAAGGACAGGGAGAAAGATTAATATATCAAAAATTGACTAGATTCAAAAACAATGCGGATTGAATCCACCCGATTGCCCCATTGGGATTATAGCAATCCGGGGATGTATTTCGTCACCATTTGTACCAAGAATTTTCAATGTTGGTTAGGGGATGTTGTTGATGGGGAAATGGTGTTAAATGCAATGGGTGAGATTGCCGCAGATGAATGGTTAAAAACATCGGAAATCAGGAAAAATGTTGAATTTGATGAATGGATAGTGATGCCGAATCATGTCCATGGTATCATTGGTATTAATTCCATTGGCGATAGGGTAGAGACGCATTGCAATGCGTCTCTACAAAGTCTGTTTGGAATGCAACAACGAGTGCCTGTCTGCCGCCCTTTAGGTTAAAACTGTGTTTTTGATCGCTTCAGCTCAAATAAAAACCGT
>CAYFJU010000057.1:0-21143 GCA_964343505.1 uncultured bacterium | reverse complement strand
AAAATAGATAACTTAAATTATCAATGTGTAAACCATGTCTCTCCAAGTGTCATTATTTTGGAACACATTCATTGTTATCCTGGATAAAAAAAGTGTAAATTCCCTGACTTTTTTCGGACTGAAATTAAATGATTCAAAGCATGACAGGATACGGCCGCGGAACGGCTGGTAAAGGGGCCAATAAGGTCCTTGCCCTCATTAAGGCAGTTAACGGCCGCTTTCTGGATATTAAGGTCCGGGGACTCGATCTGGATCCTGGCGACGAGAAAAAAATCCGGGACCTGATTTCAGAAAAGCTTACCCGTGGAACTATTCATGTAAACCTGGAATTGGAAGGCGGTGGTAAAAAACAATCACTTTCTTTTAACAAGGAACGGTTTGAGGCGATTGAAGCGATTCTGCTCAATATTCAAAAGGATTATGGCCGTCACCTGGATATGGGTGATATCGTCAGTGCCACTGACTTGTTTACCCATGTGGATGCAGAATCTTTAGGCTCGAAACAATTAGCCAAAGCAGTGTTAAAAGCCTGCGATGAGGTGAGCCAAATCAGGAGGGCCGAAGGAGAGAAGCTCAAAAGTGATTTTGAAGCTCGCCTTTCCAAATTGAATGATGTCCTGGAACAGGTCGAGATGGAATTACCAGAAGAATCTCAAAAGCGCAAAAATAAATACCGCAGCCGAATCGCTGAATTATTGGAGGGGGCGCAAGTAGACGAAAATCGCATCGCACAGGAAATAGCCATGATGGCTGAAAAAGCAGATGTGACCGAAGAAACGGTGCGTTTAAAAAGTCATTTCCAACAATTTAAAGTTTTGTTAACCGAAGCCAAACCGACAGGTCGGCGCCTGAATTTTTTGATCCAGGAGATGGGGCGTGAAATCAATACAATCGGGTCCAAAAGTTCATCTCAAAAGATAGTGAATCATGTGATTACCCTGAAAGATGAAGCTGAAAAAATGCGGGAACAGGTTCAGAACATTTTATAAAGATGAAAAATTTAATCATCATATCGGCGCCGTCAGGGTCGGGAAAAACCACTCTGTGCCGCGCCCTGCAGAAACGGGAAGAGTCGATCCGTTTTTCCGTGTCCTGCACCACGCGTGAAAAACGCAATGGTGAAGTGGATGGTGTTGATTATACATTTTTAACCAATCAAGAATTTGAAAAGCGTCTCAATCATGGTGAATTCGCCGAGTGGGAACAAATCCACGGGAATTTCTATTATGGTACTATGAAGACTGCTATCGAAGCAGCGATTCAGCGCCGGGAAACACTCCTTTTGGAATTAGATGTGAAGGGCGCCATGTCGATTAAAAAATTATATCCTGAACAGACCATTTCAATATTTGTCGAGCCGCCCAGTTTGGATGATTTGCGCACAAGGCTGGTGAAACGGGGAACTGATTCAGAAGAAAGAATTGCCAAACGGCTGGAACGGCTTAGCTCCGAATTGGAATACAAAACCAATTTTGATCATCATGTGATTAATGATGATGTGGGCCATGCTGTGGATGAAATTATGAATATTATACAACATGAAAACGAGGGAGTAACTTATGGCTCTTGAACCACTTTCCATTCGTCAAATGGAAGAACAGACCGGTGATGTCTATGAAGCAGTTGTCGTCATGTCCAAACGGGCAAAGCAAGTGCTGAACAACAGAATCGTGGAAGAAATGATGGTTTCCACGGAAGAAGTTGAAATGGGCGTTTATGACCAGGTAATGGATAAAAACCCTGAAGATTATGAAGAACTGGACAAAGCCACCACGGTTGCCGTCAATGAATTTATGGATGGCGATCTCAATTGGAATCAATCCGGGGTAGGCGAGTAAAAGGTCCGGGCGACCTGTTAACAGCCCATGGGTCCAGTTTCTTCAGATGCAAAAAACCGTTATTTAAAGCAAACCCGAGAACTTTTCGGGGATGAGCTTTTTCTGGAACTGGACCCCCACCCATCGGGGGATGCCCCCCAAGGTGCCAAACCCCAACCGAATCAAACCGGCTTTCCGTCGGATTTAAACACTTTTTATCAACAAATCCACCAGTGTCAGAACTGTGCACTGGGCCAGTCTCGTACAAATTTCGTATTTGGTGTCGGCGATCCAAATGCCTCCTTGGTTCTCGTTGGGGAAGCCCCTGGTGAACAGGAAGACATTAAAGGAGAACCATTTGTGGGCCGTGCCGGGAAATTATTGGACAAAATCCTGGCAGCCATCGACCGTACACGCCAAAAAGATGTCTATATCTGCAATGTCCTAAAATGCCGGCCGCCGAACAACCGTGATCCGCTGGCAGGTGAGGTTGATGAATGCGAACCCTATTTAATCCATCAAATTAATTTGATTCAGCCAAAACTCATTGTAGCTTTGGGTCGCGTGGCAGGAAAAACCCTCCTCAATGTGGATAAAACGTTGAAAAGTATGCGCGGTGTTTTGCACGATTATCATGGTACACCATTGATTGTGACATACCATCCTGCTGCCTTGCTGAGAAACCCGAATTGGAAACCTGAAGCATGGAAGGATTTTAAATGGATCCGATCCATAATTGACGCATAAACAAAATGGCCAGGAATAACGAATTACAACTGACTGCCCAGCCCCAAGCTCTGGAAGCAGAACAAGCGGTCTTGGGATCCATGCTTACCTCAAAAGAAGCGGTGAGCAAGGCGATGCAATGGGTATCCGCCTCCCAATTTTATAAAGATGCCCATGTTCGCATCTTTTCATGTATGGCTGACCTTTTTGAAAAAGGGGAGCCGATCGACGCCATCTCGGTTGTTGACCGACTCAAGAAGAAAAGGGAATTAGAAGGTGTGGGCGGCGCTTATTATATCACTGGTTTGTCAGAGTCCGTACCCACCACAGCCAACGTTGAACACTACGCCAAGATCGTGCTGGAAAAGCATCTCTTGCGAAAATTAATTCAAGTATCACATGAAGTAGCAAAAGATGCTTTTGAAGATGCCCAGGATGTGGATGACATTTTAGATTCAGCCGAATCGGCCATTTTTAATATTTCCGAAAAACGACTGCGGGGCGGGTTTCAGCACATTGATCCGATCCTGCACCATACCTTTGAAGAATTAGATAAAATCGCTTCCAAGCCGGGGAGTGTAACCGGTGTACCTTCCGGACTGATGGATTTGGATGATATGACATCCGGTTTTCATCCGGGAGAATTGATCATTGTCGCCGGCCGGCCGGGAATGGGAAAAACCGCCCTGGCTCTTTCCATGGGGCGGAATGCAGCTGTCATGGATAAAACAGGTGTCGGGATGTTCAGTCTTGAAATGGCCAACCATCAATTGGCCATGCGCTTACTCTGCGCTGAAGGTCGTGTGGACAGTCATTTGGTTCGAACGGGGAAACTGCCGAAAACGCAGTGGAAAAATTTAAGCATTGCGGTGGGACAATTGGCTGAAGCACCCATTTATCTTGATGATACGCCAGGGATGTCCGTTTTGGAAGTGCGGGCCAAGGCTCGGCGACTAAAAGCAGAACATAATATCGGTTTGTTAATCGTGGACTACCTGCAGCTCATGACCGGGCCCAAAGGGGCTGAAAGCCGCCAGCAGGAAATTTCACAGATTTCGCGTTCATTAAAGGCGCTGGCCAAAGAAATTGAAGTGCCGGTGATCGGCTTATCCCAGTTGTCCCGAGCCGTGGAAAGCCGCAGTGACCGCCGACCCCAGCTATCGGACCTGCGGGAGTCCGGCGCCATTGAGCAAGATGCGGATGTTGTCATCTTTTTATACCGTCCCTGGGTCTATTCCCAGGAAGATGAAGACCGGGGAAAAGCGGAAGTTATTGTATCCAAACAAAGAAACGGCCCCACTGGCATTGTGGAAGTAACATTCATTGACCGTTTTGCCCGTTTTGAAAACATGTCGGCCTTTGCAGAAATGGAAGCTGAGTCACCCTTCTAATGCAAAACCCTCTTTCCAAATTCGCCCCTTTCCTGGTTGGTGAATTTCCAAAACCATTCCAGGAACTGATCAATAAAGTAACTCTGCCTGAGCAGCTCACTACAGACGATCTTAAAAAAGAATTATGGCAGGCCTACGAATTCGGCGCCCGTCATCATGAGGGACAAAAAAGACGATCAGGCGGATCCTATTTTGAAAATCATTGCGTTGAAGTGGCCAAAACGCTGGCCGGTTGGAATATGGATCATATTACCATTATCGGCGGATTGCTCCACGATACGATCGAGGATACGGAAGCGTCTTTTGAGGAAATTGAAGATAAGTTTGGCACTGATGTCGCAAATTTAGTCAACGGCGTAACGAAATTGGGAGGCATCCGATTTTCCAGTCGTAAAGCAAAACAGGCAGGCAATTTTATGAAAATGCTCATCTCCGTTGCCCAGGATTTACGCGTTATTATTATCAAGTTTGCCGACCGCCTTCACAATATGTCCACCATCGAATATATGCCCCGAATTAAACAGCATCGGATCGCCATAGAAACACGGGATGTTTATGCGCCCCTGGCCCACCGGTTAGGGATGGCTAAAGTGAAATGGATGCTGGATGATCTTGTTTTAAAGACTTTAAATCCTGATACATTCAAGGAAATTGATGAAAAGCTGAAATCCTCCAATAAAGAGCGCGAAAAATATATTAAAAAAATTACCGTAGGACTTTTGGATGAATTAAAAAAATACAAAATAAAGCCCCACGTCTATGGCCGGCCGAAGTCCCATACATCTATTTATGGGAAAATGGTCAAGCGCGGTAAAGCATTCGAAGAAATCTATGATATTTTGGCCCTGCGTGTTGTGGTGGAAAAGGTAGAAGATTGCTACCTCACATTGGGTGTGCTTCACCAAAAATTCAAACCGATCCAGGAACGCTTTAAGGATTTTATCGCTATGCCCAAAAGTAATGGATATCAATCCATCCATACTACCGTCGTGGGTCCCGACGGGAAGCTGGTGGAAATTCAGATTCGCACCCAGGAAATGGAGCAAACAGCAGAAATAGGTGTGGCTGCCCACTGGCGCTATAAAGAAGGGTCTAAGGATGTCAAGAGTGTGGACAGTCATGTAAAATGGCTGCGCGAATTACTGGACATTCTTCAGAGTGAAGAAAATGATCCGAAAGAATTTATGCACCTGCTGAAAATTGATTTATTCGGCGATGAAATTTTCGTTTTTACACCGAAAGGTGATTTGGTCCAGTTGCCGGTAAAATCTTCGCCGCTGGATTTTGCCTATCAAGTCCATACTGAAGTCGGTCATACCTGCCTGGGCGCTAAAGTGAATCATAAGGTGGTACCACTAAATACCGAATTGCATAATGGTGATACAGTTGAAATCATTACCAGCAGTTCTCAAAGTCCCAACTATGGATGGCTTAAAATTGCTGTTACTTCCAAAGCGCGGAACCAGATTAAACGCTTTATAAATAAAAAAGAGCGGGATGAAAGTGTTAAAATGGGTGAAGAGATTATCACCAAAAGCCTGCGACGCCTGAAAATGCTGAATCTGTTGGATGATGTGAAAGGCGGTTTCTCGAAATTTGGGTTTGGGGGCTCGGAACAGTTGGTGGAAGCTGTCGGAAAGGGGGATATATCCGTCCGTGATATATTGCAGAAAATCGCCCCCGAGGAGAAAACGGTTGATGAAGAGGATAAATCCGGGTTTTTCAGGTTCACGCGGAAAGAAAGCCGCAGTATCAAACTGGAAGGGATCAGCAATATTATGGCCAATTTTGGCAAATGCTGCAACCCCATCCCCGGTGATGACATGATCGGGTTTATTACCAGAGGAAGGGGCATGACAGTGCATCGTTCATCCTGCCCCAGTTTACCCTTGCTGAGTGAAGAGTCTGACCGCTTGGTTCCCGTGGAATGGGAAGTGGCGCGCAATGATTTATTTAATGTCCGCCTAAAAGTCGTGGGGCAGGACCGTAAGGGATTGCTGAAGGATATGACCGAAACCATATCCAAGCTCAATATCAATATGACATCCGTTGATATCAAGGTCAAAGAAGCAGTGGCTACTGCTATTTTTATTATCCAGGTGAACAACCTGAAACAGCTCGATCGGGTGGTGCGGAAGGTGGCCAAAGTTAAAAATATCGACTTTGTCGAACGCGCCCAACACTAATCCTTAATATTAGGCGAAAAATATGGGACGTTTTCTGGGGATTGATCATGGCCAAAAACGGGTGGGACTTGCGCTGTCCGATCCGCTTAACATTATTGCCAAACCCTATAGAACAATCACTTATACCGGTATCGATGATTTATGCACACGAATACAAACCATCATCGCTGAAGAACAGGTGGAGCGGGTTGTGTTGGGTCTTCCCATAGGTATGCAGGGTCAGCGCACCCAACAAACTGAAAACGTATCTCAATTTGCGGAGCATTTGAAAAGTGTGGTGGACATTCCAGTGGTGACGGAGGACGAGCGATTAAGTTCTATCAGCGCCGAAAAAGCGCTCATCCAACAGGATATAAAAACAGGTCACAACAAAGGCCGGATTGATGAAACAGCAGCAGCTATTTTCCTCCAACAGTATTTAGACCGTACCCGTTAATGAAACAAATTTTGGATCGTTCGCCATATCAATTGGCGATCCTTTCGGGCATTTTGGTTGGTTGTGCCTACCCGCCGATTCCCGGAGTCACGGCTTGGTTTGGGTTTCTCCCCATCATTCATATCTGGCAAACCCAGTCGCCCAAAGAATCGGCGCGGTGGTCCTTTTTTGCTGCTGTCATAGCCAACCTGATTTCACTTTATTGGATTGGATTGAATTCCGGGGCCACACTGGTTCCTGTTTTGTTATCCCTGATTGGATCTATTTTATACCTGGGGGCTATCTGGGCTGGGCTCGGATGGATCATTTCAAAGATTGAAAGAAGAACGGGCAATAGCCTCGGCATTATACCTTTTTTATGGGTGACCATGGAATGGGTTCGGGGTTTCGGCCCCTTGGGATTCCCCTGGGCGAATTTGGCTACGACCCAGACGGTGTTCCTGCCTGTCATTCAAATGATCGATATTACGGGAACGGAGGGGGTTGGATTCTGGATCCTCCTGGTCAATGTGGTCCTCTACATTACAATCCATTCTGAAGGGAAAAAACGGAATTTGATCCTGTGTTCAGCCACGCTGTTTTTACTGCCCTGGATTATTGGCATCCTTCGCTTGCCGGCCTATGAATTTGATGAGGGTCAGCCCCATCGTGAAGTGGCGGTGATGCAGCCTAATATCAACCCGAACCAAAAATGGGAAGCGTCTTTCCGCCCCCGCTTATTCGAAATCATGGATTCCCTGAATGTCGAAGCCATGTCCATGCGTCCGGATTTGGTGTTGTGGCCTGAGGCCGCCTTACCGGTTTATATGCGCGTCTCGTCCAAACGGCGGAATTATGAATGGCAGGTGATGGAAACCGGAATTCCGATTTTGATGGGAACGGTTGATTTTAAAAGAGATTCAACCGGACGCCGCGTTTATAACAGTTCGATCTACCTCGGGCTCGAGGGTAATAAAATATATCATAAAATATTCCTGGTGCCCTTTGCGGAATACATCCCCATGTCAGAAATTTTTCCTGTTCTAAAAAAACTTAATTTTGGTCAGGCTAATTTTACGGCAGGAACGGAATTCACGACATTCACGCTGGATTCGATTCAATTCAGCAATATGATTTGTTATGAATCCAGCCACTCGGCTGTGGCTCGGGGGTTTGTCAACAATGGTGCACACTTCTTAACAATTGAAGCAAATGACGCCTGGCTGCGAAATTCTTCCGGCGTCAGGCAGCATTTTGAGTTGGCGCGCCTTAGGGCCGTTGAATTACGAACCAGTATTGTCCGCAGCGCCAATACGGGGATTTCCGGGATCATCCATCCATCGGGAAAGGTGACCCAAAAAATTGGCTTTGGTGACCAGGCTGTTTTTAAGGGCAAAGTGCCCTTAAACCAGGGTCTGACCTTTTATGCCCGCTATGGAAGTGTTTTCGCACAAATGTGCTTCATTTTAACTTTGATACAATTCGTATGGCTCATCAGACGTTCAAACCACTCATTTTAATTTTGATTCTTCTCTCAGGTTTGGCTTTCGGCCAGGAGAAGGAGAAAAAGAAACTGGACCCGGTCATTCAATCGGCCCTAGTGCCGGGGTGGGGACAAAAATCACTCCAATATCCGAAGCGGGGACGCATTTATACCTATGTGGAATCGGGACTGTTGCTGACCATTTTAGGGACAACCACCTATTCCAATATTTTAAAGAAAAATTATATCGCTTTTGCCTCTCAGCACGCCGCCGTTTCTTCTTCAGGTAAAGACCATAAATACTGGGTAGATATCGGCAATTTTGATTCGGTGAAAGATTATAATGCTGAACATTTGCGGAATCGGGAAGTGGATGATCTCTATCCTGAAGATTTGCAATGGAGCTGGGACTGGGATTTGGATGAGAACCGTAATGAATTTGAAAATACGCGCATCCTCAGCGATCAAATGAAACTGGCCGCATCTTTTGGGATGGGCGCCGTGGTCCTCAACCATATGGTTTCCGCCATTGATGCACTCTATCTCAAGCGTATGAGTAAGAATAAAAAATTATCTGTTCAACCCTGGCGCCAAATGGAAACGGGCAGTTTGGGTTACGCCTTCACCATTCACTTTTAATATGTTTAAACATCCGTTAGTCAATCTTTGGTTTTTTCTGGGCTTTTCTTTGTCACTCCTTATGTCCGTGACTTACACAGGATGGGGCATTCATTTTCTAATTCTTTTGGTTATTGCATGGATAAACAAAAAACAGATCACCAAGGTTTTGCCGCGGATGAAACCCTTTATTTTATATTTTCCATTCATGCTCATCCTTTACATTGTATTTTCGCTTTTTCTCACTGATAATCCAATGAGTGTTATTCTCAACGAAGCTGTATTTGGTTTTATGAAATTGATCCTAATGGTTGGGGCCATGACCTTTTTTATTGAAAGTACCCCCAGTCAGGATATCGTTGTTCTGGCCAGGAGTATTTGGGTAAAAGCGGGTAAACCATGGATATGGGTAGAGAATTTCTTTTTATTCCTGGGAATGACTTTACGGTTTTACCCCACCTTTCAATCCAATTGGCAATCCATACGAAACAGCCGGAAAGCGTTGGGGTTGGAGTCTGACCTCTCCCATTGGGCGCGGGTGAAAACAGCCGCGAAAGAAATGCCGGGACTGTTGATCCATCAACTGCGGCGGGCTGATGATGTGGCTACGGCCATGAAACTGCGTGGCTACGGGAAGCAATTTCCGAGGGGGGTAACCCATCCGATTCCCTTTCATGGCGACCATGTGTTTCAGATTGCCGTCATAACTTTTATTTATTGGGGAATCCATTCCATTGCCGCGCTTTAAAATTAAAATTCAATATGATGGTACCGGCTTCTGCGGCTGGCAGCTGCAGAAGAAAGACCGTACGGTCCAGGGAGAACTTGAAGCCGTTTTAAAAATCCTGAATCAAGGTGAATTAATTCGCGTCCACGGTGCAGGAAGGACAGATACCGGTGTCCACGCCACCGGCCAAGTGGCTCATTTTGATTATAAGACTGATATGGATTCCTGCGCGCTCAAGGATGCCATCAACGGGAATCTCGCCCGGGATGTGCGGGTGATGGATTGCCGGGTAGTTCCACCTGAATTTCATGCCCGGTTTTCCGCCACGCAGCGGTATTACCGGTATCGCTGCCGCACCAATGATTTTTTACTCGATCGAAATTATACATGGCGTACCGGTCTGCTGGATTTGAAAATTCTAAATGAAGCAGCACAATATATTATCGGCAACCACGATTTTACTTCATTTAGCCGCAACAATGAAGATTTGGACCACCGTCGGTGCATCGTCTATGATTCTGTATGGAAAGGGGACGGTGCCGTGGTAAATTATGTGATTAAGGGGAACCGCTTTTTGCACCATATGGTTCGCTATTTGGTGGGAACGATGGTCGAAATATCCCATGGGAAATATGAATTGGAGCGATTTAAAAAATTGATCGATCATCCAACTGAAAATGTGCATATTTATAAAGCACCGCCACGAGGGTTGGTTCTGACAAAAGTTGATTATGAAGCATAAAATTTCATTCCTATTCGCATCCATCCTTTTGGGTGCACAAGTGATTGGTCAATCCGATATTGATCGTTCACGCCAGAATGCCATTACCAATGCCATCGAAAAAGCGAGCCCTGCCGTGGCCAGTATTAATGTGACCCAGGTCGAGCGATATGCCGTGAGTCCGTTTCAGCGTGACCCATGGTTTGAATATTTCTTTCCGCCCGAGATTCGACAGCGGGAGGTAAAAGGCTCCGGTTCCGGTGTGGTCATCAGTCCCGATGGTTATGTGTTAACCAATGATCATGTGATTGAAAATGCCTCCAAAATCATTGTGACACTCCCGGGTGGAGAAGAATATAATGCCGATGTGGTGGGTTTGGATAATGTAACCGATTTAGCGTTACTCAAATTAGAAGGGTCCGATTTCCCATATGTTAAAATGGGTAATTCAGATGAGATTATTATTGGCGAATGGGCTATCGCCTTGGGCAATCCCTTTGGACTTTTTGATGTGAACCAGCAACCTACCGCTACGGTGGGAATCGTGAGCGGTAAGGACTTGGATTTCGGTATTCAATCAGGTAAAGTATTTCAGGATATGATTCAAACCGATGCAGCGATCAATCCCGGGAATAGTGGTGGTCCTTTAGTTAATACAAAGGGTGAGGTAATCGCGATAAATACATTTATATATACAGGATCAAAGATGTGGCAAGGATCGATTGGGATTGGATTTGCCATACCCATAAACCGGGCCAGGCGGATTGCGGAAGAACTGAAATCCAAGGGCCGTATTGAGCGCGATTTCTCTACCGGTTTGCGGGCCCAACCATTGGATCGGAAGACAGCCCAATATTTGGATATTCCCTTTAATAAAGGTGTAATAATTACCCATATCTTAAAAAATAGTCCTGCCTCAAAGGCCAAGTTGGAATATGGTGATGTAATCGTTGGGGTTGAAAACGAAGAGGTCACCAGCCTGGATGATATCCTGGAGATTATTGAGATCAACGACTTACGTCCGGGCGATAAAGTGAAAATGCGTGTGTGGCGGAATGGCCGTTATCTGAATAAATCCCTAACCCTAGGAAAACTATAATTATGATTGCAAAAGAAGGCCGGATTATTTTAATTCCCCTGTTTTTGGTGGCATTCCCTTTGGGTATTTATGCTCATGCGGTTGACAGCACCCCCTTAACCATTCTCTATGGTGTGCTTGGATTCTTATTCCTGTTTTGTCTTAATTTTTTCAGGGATCCGAAACGGGTTCCACCCATGGATGAAAATCTTATCATTTCGCCGGCGGATGGGAAAGTGGTCAAAGTAACCGAAATCAACGATCCGGAAGTGGGTGAGTCGGCTAAGGTGGTTTCTATATTCTTGAATGTATTTAATGTTCACACAAACCGCGTCCCCCTCGATGGGATTGTCGCAAGAGTGGAAAGGAAATCAGGCAGATTCCTGGCGGCCTTTGATCATAAAGCATCCGATGAAAACGAACAGGTGGTGACTGTAATGGAGCACAATTCGGGGACATATAAAATCAAGCAAATTGCTGGTTTGATTGCCAGAAGAATCCTATGTTATGCGGAACCTGGGGCTAAAATGCATAAAGGCGGCCGCCTGGGGTTTATTCGCTTTGGTAGTCGAACAGATTTAATAATGCCCGCCCATGTGGAGGTTCAGGTATCGGTTGGACAGAAAGTCACCGGTGGAGAAACTATTATTGGAAAAATTTCATGAAACGAAGAAGAAATAAACCGAGACGATTGAAACGTTCGTTCATTCCAAATGTAGCGACCGTATTCAATATGTTCTTGGGCTTTCTGGCCATTACGCTTATTCTGAACGGTGAACCGATCAAAGCGGGATGGGTGGTGATGGTGGGTGTTTTATTCGATGTGATTGACGGAAAATTGGCGCGCCTGATGGGGCTTACATCCCGTTTTGGCACTGAATTTGATTCATTAGCCGATACGATTTCATTTTGCGCCGTGCCGTCTGTATTGATTTACAGTGTTTATGTTGAGGGATTACCCAATCTATTGGGAGCTGTCATTAGTTTTATGCCTTTGCTTTTCGGAACGATTCGCCTGGCCAAATTCAATATTGATGCTGAAGAAGGACCGAAACCCTATTTTATCGGTCTCACAACTCCCCTGGCAGCCATCTCAATCATCAGTTTTATGCTATTCAATTCACAGATGTATGGTGATATGGGCGATCCGCGGCTGGCATTGGTGCTGGTGGCTATTTTGAGCTTTTTAATGGTGAGCAGGGTGCGGTTCTCAAAATTCCCATTACTCAGTTTCAAGCAAGGCCGATCCAATAATCTTCGCTTAGTCGGGTTGTTTATCATGTTGATCACACTTGTTTTATTTAGAGGATTGGTGCTTTTCCCCCTGATGGCGATTTACATTTCATGGTCGATCATCCAGTGGATGGTGGATCATGATCGTTTGGCAGGAGATGCCCAGGTAAAGACACAGCAAAAGGATTATAATGAATAAGCGATCCATCAGTGTCATTGTTCTGATTCTGTTATTTGGGGCCCTTTTCGGCACCCTGGCGGGAGAACTGCTCGGATGGGTTTTGCCCGATAGTGTGGTAAAAGAATTTTTTCTGAAAAGTGTCCAATTTAACTTAGCCGGATTAGCCGGAAGCGAATCGGGTGTAATCACTCTGGATTTAATCATGTTCACCCTCCGGTTTGGATTAACACTTACATTCAATTTTACCAGTATTATCGGCTTTGCCGCAGCGTATTATTTTCTGCGGTATTTCCGGTAACCATTCTAAATTCGGCACTGGTTAAATCATTATTATTGCGGAGGAATATTTATGTCAGAATATGAATTAGTAATTGCAGGTATGCCAGGCGGATGGGAAATGGTCGTCATCGCCCTGGTGATCTTATTGCTTTTCGGTGCTAAAAAATTACCGGAACTGGCCCGCGGTTTGGGACAGGGCATTCGTGAATTCAAAGGTGCCGTTGATGGCGTGAAAGACGAATTAAAAGACGCTCAGGATTCGGTAGAAGCGGATAACGACGGATCGGATAAAGACGCCGATTAATTCATTCTCTTATTATTCTATTTTAAAAAGGGATCGTTATGATCCCTTTTTCGTGTGATTCGTACACGAATCCTGAAACAAAATCGACAAAATATCGTAGGTAAAGCCAAAAGGAAATTGGCACAGCACATTCAATGATCACATTTGGAAATCCATGGTACTTGGCGGGGTTAATTATTATCCCCTTGATTTATCTTTGGCAGCGTAAAGTCAGCCAGAAAATTGAAGGAACGGTTCGTATTTCCTCCGCTCAACTAATTTCCGCTAAAATGAAACGGCGAGGCAGGAATCGTATTCGAATTCTTACCCTGCTTCAGTATTTAACCATTGCCTTAGTTATCATGGGGCTATCCCGTCCCCGCCTGCGCGATTCACTTTCAGAAACCAATGTAGATGTGGTGGACATTGTCTTGGTCATTGATATCAGTTCCTCCATGCTGGCCACGGATTTCCCCCCCAACCGCCTGGAAGCAGTCAAAAAGACTGCTAAAGATTTCATTGATGCCCGGAGTGGTGACCGCATCGGCGTATTGGTTTTTGCCGGTGAATCTTTCATCCAATGTCCATTAACGGTTGACCAGGATGTATTATTATCCCTGATGGATGAGGTGAATGTTGCCGAGCAGTCCTACGACGGTACAGCCATCGGGATGGCCATTGCCAATGCCACCAATCGCCTGCGCCACAGCGATGCCAAAAGTAAAGTCATGATTTTATTATCGGACGGGAGTAACAATGCGGGTGAATTGGATCCCCTCACATCGGCTGATTTAGCTTCCAACTTTGGCATTAAGATCTACACCATCGGGGCCGGCACCAACCAGGATGTTTCTTTTATCCCCGGCCGGGGTTATATCCGCAATGAGATTGATGAAGAAACCTTGAAATCCATTGCCAAGCGGACCGACGGGCAATATTTCAGGGCGACGAATGTATCGGGGCTTGGGCAGGTTTATGCTACCATTGATGAATTGGAACGGACGGAAATTGAAATTAAAGAATACACGCGATATAAAGAATTATTCGGCTGGTTTCTCATCCCCGCCTTAATCTTAGGAATGGGGGGGCAAACCATGGATCGCACATTATTCCGGCGGCCCTTATGATTGATTTTAGATTTCCATTCATCTTGTACATTTATATCCCACTTTTCCTTTTGTGGATGTTTTGGATTGTTAAAGGACGGAAACAAAAAATTCTGGGAGAAACAGAATCTCACCTGCGGGCCCGCTTGCTGGGTAAAATGGATACGAATCGGGTCAAATGGAAACAGCGGTTTTTGTTCCTATCTACAATTGTGTTGGTGTTTGCCGCCTCAGGTCCCCAGATTGGCGTTCGACTGGCGCCGGTGGATCGTAAGGGAGTCGACCTGGTTTTTGCCATTGATGTATCCACCAGTATGAATGCTGAAGATGTGAAGCCCAACCGCCTGGAAAAATCCAAATTTGAAATTTCCCAAATGATTCGTCAACTCAAAGGGGACCGGGTGGCCCTGATTGTATTTGCCGGGTCCAGCCACCTGTATTTACCCTTAACCACAGATTATGAAGCGGCACGCCTGTTTCTAGACCAGATTGATACCAGCATGATTCCGACCCAGGGAACTGCGTTGAGTTCAGCCCTGCAAACCGGATTGTCTGCTTTTACGGAAGATGATTCAAAATACAAAGTATTGGTGTTGGTAACCGATGGGGAGGATCATGAAGGTCAGGCTATTGATCTGGCCGGTCAAGCAGCCAAGCGTGGCATGATTGTTCATGCGGTTGGTGTGGGAACAGAATCCGGTTCTTTAATCCCTGTAAAAGATCGACAGGGTATTCGCGATTACAAACGGGACGGAAGTGGGAAACTCATTACATCCATCCTCAATCAAACGATTCTCAAGGATATTGCTGACGCCGGGAATGGTACTTATGTGCGTTTCGATAATAAACCGGCCAATTTTCGGGCCATTATGAATGCCATAGATTCGATGGAAAAACGCACTTTAAAATCTCATCTATATACGGAATATGAAGATCGTTATCAATCTTTTGCAATCCTGTCCATTGGGCTGATGCTGGCCGGAATCCTGATGCCCACGCGGAATAGGAAAGAAGAAGAATGGCGGGGGCGCTTTGTTCAGTAGAATCATCATATTAGGGTTACTTTTTCTCACCACGCTTTTAGCACAGGATAAGGGATTGAACCATTATCAAAATAAAGAATTCGAAGCTGCACGCCAGTATTATGAATCTGTCCTTCGTCAAAAAGGCAATCAACCTCAGGCCCAGTTTGGTCGGGGTTCATCCGCTTTTCAGCAGGGAGATTTAGAAACAGCCAAACAAGCCTTTGAACAATCCTTAAAATCCAATGACGAGAAACTGAAGTCCAAAGCCATGTATAACCTGGGCAATACCTTTTACCAGAACCAGAAAACGGATGAAGCTTTGGCCTTTTACCGCAAAGCGCTGGAATTGGACCCCTCGGACAAAGAAGCCAAATTCAATTATGAATTCCTGAAATACCAGCAGCAACCTCCTGAAGATCAACAACAGCAGGAACAAGATCAAAGTCAGGATAATCAGGAACAGCAGCAGGAGCAGGAAAAGAAAGACAAGGAGAAAAAGGAGCAGGAGCAGCAGGATAATCAAGAAAAGCAGCAAGAGGAGGAGCAGGAAAACCAGGAACAGCAGCAGGAGCAGGAAAACCAGGAACAACAACAGCAGCCCCAGCAACAAGAAGAGGCTAATGAAGAAAAGTCCCAGGATTTAAAACAGGCGGAAAGTATCCTGGATGCCCTAAAACAAGATGAAAAAATTATGCAAAAGCGGCAAATTGCCAAGGCAAAATCGCGTAAGTTAGCGAAGGATTGGTAAATATAATTTGAAAAATACTGGAATTATTTTGGGATGCATCAACTGTGTTGATGCCAGAATTGACGCAGTCAATTCAATCCAAAAGAAGTCATGAACAACCAATTCATATATCGCTTTCTGTCTGGCTTTCTGATGGGTGGATTCGTGTGGGGTCAAATCTCAGTGACCGCCTCTGTGGATGTGAACCGGATTTCAAAAAATGAAACGCTGGGCTTTAAAATTGTGGCCATCAATGCAGATGCCACACCGAATGTGAATATTTCACCGATCCTGAAAGACTTTAAAATTGTGAGCGGTCCCGCTCAGCAAACCAATATCCAGTGGGTCAACGGCGCCATGACCAGTTCCCGCAGCCTCAGCTGGACCCTATTGGCCAAAAAGGAAGGAAAACTAAACATTCCAGCTTTATCTGTAACGATTGGGAAACAGATTTATCGAACCAACCCAATTGGTATCCAGGTAGAAAGAGGGGGCGGAAGGGCCCAGATGGCCAACCTGTTTATTGAAGCAAAACCGGATAAGGAACAGGCCTATCCCGGAGAGCAAGTGACCGTTACCTACCGTTTGTTCACCCGTGTTAACCTATCCATTGAAAATATTGAATATCCCAAAAGTGTGGGCTTTTGGAATGAAGATCTGCGTGTGGCCCAAACGGTGCGTTTCAGGGATACACAAATCCAGGGTATGGGTTATAAAGTAGCGACTTTGTATAAAGCGGCTATGTTTCCCACCCAAACCGGTGCCTTAACCATCGAACCCATGACGGTGACTTGCAATGTTGAGAAACCGCGGAAAAAACGACCCGGCGGTGTATTTGACGATCCTTTCTTCAATTCCATGTTCCGCGAAACACAGCGGCAGTTTGTACAGTCCGATTCCTTAAAAATTGAGGTGATGCCATACCCAAATTCTCCCCCACCGGATTTCACCGGCGCTGTAGGAAATTTTGAAATTGAGTCCTGGGTGGATACGCCCAATGTGAAAGTGAATGAAGCGATTACCTTTAAAGTAAGATTGGAAGGAACAGGTAACCTCAATCAATTCAATATGAGTGATATTCCTTTTCCACAGCACATGGAAGTGTTTCCACCAACCGCTTCTTTTCAAAGAGATGAATTCAGGGATGAGCTTACAGGTGTACAAAATTTGGAATACATTCTGATTCCCAGGTCCGCCGGCAATTTTAGATTAAACCCGGTCACCCTAACTTATTTTGATCCGAAAACTGATGACTTTGTCACAGCGAGATCAAAGTCCGTCGAAGTTATCGTTAAGCCTGTTGATAAAGCAGAAATTGCCTCCACAAAATTCAACCGGGAAGATGTAGCCCTGATTGGGGAGGATATACGCTATATTCGTTCCGCGGCACCAAAATGGCGGCAAAAAGGGCAGCAGTCCATACCCATCTGGGTTTGGTCCACTTATGTGATTGCCGCGGCCTTATTTGTATTCCCCGGCATTTTCACAAAAATGAAAGATAACAGGATTTCTACTGCCGATGTGCGAAAATCCAGGGGTGCCCTCAAAATCGCCATAAAAGAATTGTCAAAATCTGTTGATGATCCCTTTGCCCACACGGCTGCGGTCATCTACCGCTATTTTCAATCAAAACTATTTTTATCTTCTGAAAATCTCGATCCATTAACCATTGAAATGGAATTATTCGGGAAAATATCTCAGGACTTAATTGATGAAACAGTCTCCATAGCCAAACTCTGCGATGCGGGCCGGTTTGGGCCCGAGGCGAGTCAAGCGGTGGATACCCTACAGTCTCAGGGGTCTGAACTTTTGAAAAAGATTGACCGGGAGTTATCATGAAATCATCCATAATTTTGATGGTTTTGTCTTCAATCCTCTTTGGTCAATCGCCGGACTCCCTATTCAGTTTAGCCAACCGCTATTACGGTTCAGAACAATATCAACAGGCGGCTAATATCTATGAAAGGCTGTCGAGACAAATGGAGCACGAAGATTTATATTTGAATCTGGGGAATGCCTATTTTCGGATGGGCGAAATAGGCCATGCTGTCTGGGCCTACGAAAAGGGTCATACTATTTCCCCGCGGGATGGGGATATCAATTATAATTTGGCTTTTGTTCGATCCCAGGTTCGAGATCGAATTCAACCGCCTGAGGATTTTTTCATGGTAGCCTTTTATCGCGCTATTATCGAAAAATTGACCATCCTTGATTTGCTTACCATGGGTGGTTTGATCTTTATTGGGTTGGGGGGCTTATACCTCCTGCGCCTCAATGGACTTATTCCGGAAAAAATTGGCAGTATTTTGAATGGTATTTTATTGATTTCTGTTATCGCTACCGGATGGGTTATGTTAGATAAATATTGGGACGTGTCCGATAAACAGGAGGGCGTCATCATCGCCTCAGCCGTTGATGTGCGCTCGGCCCCGATTGAAAGGGGAGAGAATGTGGTCTTCCGCATTCACGAGGGGACAAAAGTGGATATTGCCACCAGCCAGCCGGGCTGGTTTGAGGTCATTCTTTTGGATGGCAAAAAAGGATGGATTCCGGCGGAAGAGGTACGCACGCTTTGAAGTTTATGAGCCTCGTATTATTGATCAATTTTGGAATGGCCCAGGAGCAAAAGGTCAATTTTGATCCGAATCAATTAAAGGATCCCGAACCGCGCTGGCCCAAGATCATTTCGCCCTACAGTGTGGAAAGCCATGAAATAAAATCTCCCGAAAACACCGACTCAGTTCAAGTTATTGTGGAAGGGTTTCGTGTTCAAGTATTGGCCACCCGCACCAGGGAGTATGCCGATCGCCTGCGTGATGAACTATCGTTGGATTATGGGGAGGATATTTATATTGTATTCGAAGCGCCAAATTATAAGGTCCGAATCGGAAATTTTATTGACCGTCGCAAGGCGGAGGAATTGCGCCAAAAGCTGGTGAAAAAAGGCTATCCTTCAGCTTGGATCATCCGCACCCGGATTGAACCGAAGATAAAATAATGTATAAAAGTGGGACAAGCATCCTTGCCTGTCCGCCCCCTTAAATATTTTCAATGCCGGCGGGCCCCTCAGTCCCCATGTTAAAATTTTTCTTATTTCCGGCTGGCCTGTCCACCTATGCTGTGGCTTGTCTTGGACAACCAAGGATGGTTGTCCCACATGCCTTATAAACCGTTTTTCACTGTTCTATTGAATGGGGTGAGTTGGATTAAACAGAATGCAACGATGAGCCTGCGAATCGTTGTGAGACGTTGGCGATGAAATGATTTATTTTGTTCATCATTTCAATCCGGTGAGGAATGCAGTAAGTTAAATCAATATAACTGAACCGGTAGATACTTCTTAAACAGAAGGAAATCCTTATCGTTAGTGAATATCGGTAATTCATGATTGGTTGAAATACTGCAAATTAAAAAATCCGTGTTCGATCCTTGTACGCCTTTTCTACGGCATGTATTAAAATATTCTGCCGCCAGTTCATAATCATCCATTCGAACATTTAAATCCGGGAAGGCTTGCAAATAGTCTCTGAGTTTGATGAATTGGCTTCTATTAGAAATCCCTGAGAGTAATTCCTGGCGAACCGGGCCCATTATTACCGCCCGCGAATCCAGAATTAATTCTTTTAGTTTATTTACCTCCGTTGATTCCATATTGGTATGTCGTCGCAGAGCCAAGGACCAAATACAAGTATCCACCAGGACATTCAATTTTTATTCCGCTGTTCTTTGTAATTATATTCCTCATCAAAATCCATTTGACCAAACACATCCAATAATTTTGCCTGTTTCCGCCGCTGAATGTATTCAATCAACGCTTCGGTGACGACAGCTTTTTTAGTCTTTTTATCGCTGTTTTTGACTGCCTCCTCCAATAGATTTGGGTCGAGCGCAAGATTAGTAGCCATAACAATTCTCCAATAATTATGTGTGCAATAAATTACACATATCCTTGTGTATGAATCAACCATTGGATAAAATGGATTGCAACGATGAGCCTGCGAATCGTTGTGAGACGTCGGCTATGAAATGATTTCTGGCTATACTTCCGTTCCTGTAGACAGGCACAATGTTCATCATTTCATACCATTCTGTTATTGAAGTAGCTTGTTAATGATATAAATGGCATTAAAGGACAGTTCACAACGACCAGAAAGGATTCGGATTGAACAGGAGTCGGAATATTCAGTACGTTAAAATAAAAAAATAAAATTATTGTTTTTTTCTTTTTTTATTTTTTGGAAATTCAACTATCGCATTTAGAGGTTAACATGTTAGAAAATAATAAGTCGCAGCTCATTTAAAACAATATCTCATCTTTAATAAAAACGGAGTTATGCATGGGATTATTATATCAATCTAAAGATAATATTTACGAAAAATATCCTTTTGGTATTCAAACTTTTGGTCACTTCAGACTTTATGAGTCTGGTAGGATTATATCGCCCTCGGTCTGGAAAACCAAAAAGGCTCGATCGTTATTTATATTTCTCACTTTACATGGTTATGATGGTGTTAATGGATCGAAAGTGTCTTTAAAGTTTTGGCCGGATTCCGATTCAAATAGTTCTAAAAATAATCGCTATGTAACCCTTTCCCAAATTCGCTCATCCTTGGGGGAATGGAGTCATATTGCATCGAATGATAATGGCAATATCACAATTTTACCCTGTGATAACACATTTTCTGACTGTCATTATATGTGGAATACATTAGAAAATATTAGTCAAAAATCAGTAGAAGTGAAGGAATATGTTCTCAAATTATATGGTTCAGGTGAATTGTGCTCGGATCTTGAAGAGCCATGGATTGATGGTTTGAGAGATGAGTACCGAAAGGCGGCAAAACTTATTGCCTCAAATTTAGTGGAACACTACCAAAAAATAAGGAATGGAAAAAACTTACACAAATAGGGGAACAAGTTTTGCAATGGGATAATTTAGATGAGGATGGATTCGAATGGGGGATGGAGGGATTTATCAAGGAAAACCATTTGGGGAATGCAAAATCACTTTTTGACCGATTTTCTAAATACTATATAAAATTAATTCAGGAACCATTTAACCAATCTTTTCAAGAATATGTGAGTCGATTTACAGCATAATTTAGAAAATTAAGATAAATATTAAGGAATTTATAAACCGATATAT
>CAYFJU010000056.1:0-21208 GCA_964343505.1 uncultured bacterium | reverse complement strand
AAGATAAGGGAACCGGTGCCTCAATTGGTACTATTTTAACCGGACAGTACTGATCTAATTACATAATCAATCTTCCTTTTTCTTCTCAATCACCTTAAAGACTTTCTCTCCTTTTTTGGCCATGCGGTATTTCTCCCGGGCCAGTTCTTCGATGTATTTATAGTCCGTCTGGAGTTTTGTTTTCTCACCCTCTAAGGCCACTTTTTCTTCCCTGAGGGCGTTGATCTTTGCCTGAATCTCGGCCCGTTCTTTTTTCAGGTTGTAGAGCTGGTAAAGCCCGTGGTCTCCAAAGAAGAAGATGATCAGCAAAGCCAGGGCCCCCATCACCAGGATGGCACGGATCACCCGTTTCTGGACGTCAACACTGGATGTCCCCATCGCACGTTTGCGTTTAATGCGCTTGGATTTACCCTTGCGTCTCACGAACGGCCAAGGACCTCCATACTGGGATATTTGGCAGCAGACCCTAAGGCTTCTTCAATACGGAGCAACTGGTTGTATTTGGCGATGCGGTCGGTGCGGGAAGTGGAACCGGTTTTAATCTGTCCCATCCCCATCGCCACGGAAAAATCAGCAATGGTCACATCTTCCGTTTCACCGGACCGGTGAGAGATGACGGCGCCGTAATTATTGGCTTTGGCCAACTCAATCGCCTGGATGGTTTCAGTCACCGATCCAATTTGGTTCAGTTTAATCAGGATGGCATTCATGGCCTTTTCATCAATAGCGCGTTGAAGTCGGGTAATATTAGTAACGGTAAGGTCATCCCCTACGATCTGCACGCGATCGCCAATTTCTTGAGTCAATAGTTGCCACCCCTGCCAGTCATTTTCATCCAGGCCATCCTCGATGGATACGATGGGATATTGATCCGCCAGCGATTTGAGGTAAGCGACCATTTCTTCCGATGAATATTGTTTGTTTTCAGAAGCGAGATGATACAACCCCTCCTGATAAATTTCACTGGAGGCTACATCCAGGGCTAAAAACATTTCTTTCCCCAGGGCGTAGGGTGTTTTTTCAATGGCTTCTAAAATGACTTCCACCGCCTCGGCGTTGGAGCGCAGGTTGGGGGCAAAGCCGCCTTCATCTCCCACAGCGGTGTTGAGACCTTTTTTCTTTAAAACGGATTTCAAGTGGTGAAATGTTTCAACGCCCATCTGCAGGGCTGCCGAAAAAGATTCAGCCCCGATGGGAAAGACCATGAATTCCTGAATATCCACATTATTGTCCGCGTGGCTGCCGCCGTTGAGAATATTCATCATAGGAATGGGGAGGGTGGCGGCATTCTTGCCCCCAAGATAAGCATAAAGGGGAAGGCCCTGCGCTTGGGCTGCCGCCCGGGCTACAGCCATGGATACACCTAAAATGGCGTTGGCCCCTAAATTACTTTTGTTGGGTGTACCATCCAGATCAATCATAGTTTGGTCGATTTCCGCCTGGTTTTGGGCCTCCATGCCGCTGAGTTTTTCTGCAATGGTGGTATTGACATTGTTTACGGCAGTCTGTACACCTTTGCCCACATAGTGGTTTGGGTTGCCGTCCCGAAGTTCAACCGCTTCGTGTTCTCCGGTTGAAGCACCGGAAGGGACAATGGCTCTCCCTAGGGTACCATTCTGTAATTTGACATCAACTTCAACAGTTGGATTGCCCCTGGAATCGAGCACTTGGCGCCCGAAAATATGTGAAATTTTTAACGCTGACATGAATTCTCCGAAATTTTAATGAGGATATGAGAGTGAGATTTTAGCCACTTCCAGGCGGATTCTCGAAGAGAAAAGGTGGAAAAATAAGGTTTAATCAAAAAATGTTGAATAATTCTATTTTGTGTTTAAATTCCCGGCGATAGAAATGACTGTGGAACACATAACCACATACTTAAAACGCGAAAGAATTGGACAAAAGGGGAGCAGGGGATACCTGCCCCCTTTTTTTGTTCAATTAATCCTAACCAAGGAGGAACCTAATGGCTGATTTCACTTCAACCGTACAAGGTATTGCTAATTCCGTAGTTGGCTTGCTCAAAGCTCTAATTGTGATGTTTGTATTCGTAAACATCCTTTACTCGACAGGGTTTGACCCCATCGGCGGTATTATAGACCTGGTAGAATCATTCCTAGATGGAGGGTTTGCCGGTCTGTTAGCCTTGTTAATCTTTGTTTCTTTCGCAGGTTAATCAGTAGACTATCGGGGCTCTTTTTAGGGCCCCGATCTGCTATAATAATCCTAGGAGATAACAAATGAATAAGGCCTTTGAAACCGTAACTACGTTTATCGGTGATATCACCAGTCTGTTGACAGGCTTGGTGGTCCTCGGCATCGTAGTTGGCATTCTCTTTGACGACTACTTTGGTGTCATTGGAGGTATAGGCAGCTTAATGAGCAAATTCGGTGACGCCGGATTTGCTGGCCTGCTTGCTTTGATGCTCATCGTATTTTGGTACAAGAAGTAAGCGCCAAATAGTAAGTAAATCAAACGTCCCGCAGCAATGCGGGACGTTTTTGTTTTAATGTGATTTGGTATGTAGAAAAAAATATATCATCATTCTTTTATGTGCGACAGGCTGCCTGCCGGCCGCATTCGAACATACTTTTCTTTCCCCCATGAATGCCGGACTGGGCATGAGTTATATCAATTTTAATGGCCATATTTTAGGCGCGATCATGGATCCCGCATCCCTGGCATCGGGGAACCGGGTTCAAGTCGCCGGACAAACAGGGCGCCGATTTAATTTGAAACCACTCACCCATCACATTTTTGCAGGAAACCTGCCAACCCGTTGGGGCAATTTTGCGCTGGGTATCCAATCCTTTGGCATGAAACAATATGGTGAAGCCACCGTTTCATTGGCCTATGGCAAGCGCTTGAAGCAGCGCTTGAAGGGCGGATTGGCGGTCAATGTGTATTCCCTTTCGATTCCCGATTATGGGGCCGGTACGGCTATCGGCATTTCTCTGGCGTGGCTGGCTGACTTAAATGATCATATTCAATGGGGTACAATTTTATATAATATCAATGGACCGAAAATCGGCACGGCCAAAGACCCCCTGCCGCAATTGATTATTACAGCCCTGTCCTTCAACCCAACAAAACGGTTATCAGCCCAAATTGAGTGGGAACAGGATACGGCTTATGAGGGGCATTTGAAAGCCGGGTTTAGTTTTAAACCGAATGACTGGTTATTGATCCACACTGGATTTGTTTCGGGCACCGGCCAGGTCACGGGGGCCATTGGGCTCAACTTTTATCAATTCAATTTGAATTATGCTATGGCGAATCATCAAAACTTGGGGCCGTCTCATTGGATGGGGTTTAGCCTTCCTCTGGGCCGGTAGCCCCTTCATTACGGCCCAAACGGCTGAAAACATTTTGGCCACCGAAGATATCCTGGGATTGATTTCCCGGGACGAGGAGGAGGCCATCCACGAGGACGAACTCATTCTCCTGGATGACATTATATCCCGCTCTTCAGGGGTCAACCACGAAACGCTCAGGGATATCCTGGCCCTTACTTTTTTAAACGATGAGGATTATGGCCTTATTCAAACATCCTTGCAGCAATCTGATTTAAGACCATTGATCACTTCCCATGAGATTTCACCCATATTAAGGGCGATTTTACAATCATTACAGAAAAATAAAGGGATCCCACACAAAGTCTATATTCAGCAGCACACGACAATGACCGATGGCAACCGCTATCGTTGGCGAGGCAGGATGAATACCGCCAGCCAGGAAATTGGCGCCCTATCAGTGCGCAACCGCCACGGGTTGGACATTCTAGATCAGTATAGTTTTTATGTTCTCCACCAGACTAAAAACAGACGATGGCTTGTGGGTGACCATCAAATGGCTTTTGGATTCGGTCTTGTTTCGGGCAAGTCTTTTCCGGCACGCAAAGGATGGAGTACCGTGAATACAGGCGCTTCACTGTATCATAATGGTTTGAGTGGTTATAAATCATCCACAGGGGTGAATCGCAGGCGGGGAATCGCTGTTGAACAAAACACAAAATGGGGGACCGTTTCAATTTCCCACGGCCAGACAGGGGCGGATGCTGACGGAAGAAGCGGTTTTTCAAGTGGGGCCTGGCGATATGAAAATAAATCCTTGTTAGTGGGAACGGCCCTGACCCGTGTGGCGCAGTCTGTCTTCGCAGCTTATGAATTGGGCCATATTCGTGCAGGGGGAGAATTGTCATTTGGGAGTGGGAAACCCTCAATGGTAGTCGGATTCAAATATGGGATTCGACCATTTAAATATGTAATCCAGTTCCGGGATATTCATGCCAATTCTACCGGTGAAATGGCTAATCCTATGGTGGAATGGCGCGGGTCGGAGATTTCAGAAAGGGGGTTGTTCCAAGGGGCATTCATTCGTACCGGGAAAACTAGGGTCATGATTTATGCCGATGCTTTCCATCACCATATGAGGGATATTGATGGATATGAGTTTGGGATAAGGAGCGAATCGAAAATGGATCGCCACCGCATTGTATTTCAGGTCAAAACTGAAAAGAAGGATCATAAGCGCGAGATAGTCTATGCGCCCCTGATTTCTCCCGCTTTTACGAATAAAAACGGTATCAAATTGGAACACCGCTATGGTACAAAAACCTGGCGCACGGATATGAAATACCAATTTGTCCGGGCCGGTGATACTGAGTTCAGTAATAGCCATGGGTTGGACTTGCGTCTTCATTTATTTCGAAAACACACTAAAATAGAATTGGACTGGATGGCCGCCCGGGTCGGTTCCTTTGATTCAAGAATCTATTTCTGGGACTTAAACCTACCCGGTGCAATGATGTCGCGTATGATGGCCCGTTCATACCACAGCCAGGGGGCAAAGGTGCTTTTCAATTTATCAAACGGTGCCCGTTTGGGAATCAAAATCAGGGCGGATTTTGCTCATTTATCCTGGCGCTCGGAAATTGAAATTTCGGGCGGAATATTTATTCAAGCGGCTCTCTGACCGCTTATTGATTCCCGCTTCAAGCTAGGATAATTTCTCCCCTATGATTCGCCGCACTTTTCACCTTTTATTCATCGTCTGCACCCTGATATCCATTGGATGGCCCGGCAATGTCCGGGTGGTAAACCGTACCGATAATTCCATGGATGACATCACCACCCTGGATCGCCTCCGGGGCACCTATGTCTCCACCAAGGATGTGTCCCGCATCCTCGCCAAACGGGATCCCTTCGTCAATGAAGAGCGAGGGAAAATGGTCCTTTATCTCAGCAACCATCGCATTAAGATTTCGGGCAACAGCAGCTATATCCTGGTGGATGAACAGGTGTATCAAATGCCCATGTATGCCATCTGGACGCAGAATGATATTTTTCTCCCGGCGGAATCTTTCTTTGATATTGTGAAGCGGACTACCCTTCCGGGAATCAGTTATGATCCCCGGCGCATGGTCTTGGATATAGATATGAAGGAATTCACAATCACGGGCGTGGACATTTCTCAGAAAGCCAACGGCACCATTTTACGTATCCGCACGCGGAACACATTCCCGGAAGGTAATATCAGTTCCTTCTTTCATGAAAATGGCTGGTTTTATTTAACCGTTGCCGGGGGCCTGGCGGATACCACTGAAATCCGCCGCAGCGATACGCGAGGTGTGGTTCGCAGAGTGGCCGCCGATCAGTTGGGTGAGACGGCTCAGCTGGCCTTCCAGATGCGTACCAAAGTCCAGAGCCATGAAGTGTACCAGAACAATGACCCCGGCGAAATTGTGGTTACCCTGCGCACCCCCATGGATAACAGCGTGGCGCGGATCAAGGAAGTGAAAGACCGCTGGAAGTTGGATACGGTGGTCCTGGATGCAGGCCACGGCGGGAAAGATCCGGGCACCATGGGAAGAAAGGGAACTAAAGAAAAAGACATTGCGTTGGATATTGTCAAGCGCGTGGGCCTGTTGCTGGAAAAGAATACCAAATTAAAAGTGATTTATACAAGGGAAGAGGATGTTTTTATCCCCCTCTGGAAGCGGACAAAGATGGCTAATGAATCCAATGGTAAAATGTTTCTCAGTGTCCATTTAAATTCGAACCCCAATAAGACAGCCTACGGGTTTGAAACATACTTGCTGCGTCCCGGTAAAACGGAAGATGCTATCGAGGTGGCTTCCCGGGAAAATGAGGCCATTAAGCTGGAAGACCGTTCCAAAGAGAAATATCAGGATATTGCCGGTGAAAGTTTGATTATTGCCACCATGGCCCAGAGTGTGTATATGAAGGAAAGTGAAGAATTGGCAGCCATGATCCAGGAAGAAATGGGGAAAAAGATCAAGTCCAAAAACCGTGGTGTCAAGCAGGCTGGTTTTCATGTATTGATTGGCGCCAGTATGCCCAATGTATTGATTGAAGCGGGATTTTTAACCAATGCCAATGAGGAGAAGAATCTCCGCAATACCAAATATCGCCAGAATATTGCTAATTCAATTTATAAGGCGATTGTCAAGTTTCGTTATTCCCGCGAACAATATCTCACAGAAAGTTAACCTATGTCCCGTCGGCCCATTGCCGTCTTTGACTCCGGTTTAGGCGGCCTCACCGTTGTGAAAGCGTTGCAGCATAACCTTCCCAATGAAGCGATCATTTATTTCGGCGATACGGCCCGCGTGCCCTATGGCAATAAAAGCCAGGCCCTTATCCGGGAATACAGCGAAGAAATCACCAAATTCCTGATTGAAAAAGGGGCCAAAATGGTCATTGTGGCCTGCAATACCGCCTCTGCCCTGGCAATAAATCATCTGAAAGAAAATTGCGATATTCCCATCATTGGTGTAATCGAACCCGGGGCTGAAGCGGCCCACGCCGTCACCCAATCAAAAAAAATAGGTATTATTGGTACTTTGGCCACGGTTCGGTCTGAAGCTTATGAGAAAGCACTCCGCAGGCTGGATGATGCTATTGACGCCACAGCCAAAGCCTGCCCCCTTTTTGTCCCCCTAGTCGAGGAAGGCTGGCTGGAAGGCGATGTGACAGTTCAAATTGCAGAAACATATTTAGCTGAAATGATCACCGACAGCATTGATACACTCATTTTAGGGTGTACCCACTATCCGCTGCTGATTCCTGTATTGGAAAAAGTTGTGGGGGATGGAATTCATATTGTTGACTCTGCCGATACGACCGCAAAATATGCGACCCAATGGCTGAATGAATTAGGATTGCTGACAAAAGATTCGTCCCATGGGTCTTTAGAGAATTATGTCACCGATTTGCCGGTAAGATTTAAGCGCGTTGCCCGCCGCTTTTTGGGGAGAGAAATAGACCATGTCTCCACCATCCACCTCAGTTGATTTCGAATCACTTTTAGATTATTTATACAACCTCCAGCGGTTGGGAATCAAAGTCGGACTGGACCATACCTTTAAATTGTTAGCGCGCTGCGGGAATCCCCAAAACAAATTCAAATCCATTCATATTGCCGGGACCAATGGGAAGGGTTCAACCTGTGCCATCGTTGCATCCATCCTCAGATCCGCCGGATTAAAAGTCGGTCTCTATACATCACCCCATTTGATCCGTTTCAATGAGCGCATCCGGGTGAACGATCAGCCCATTAGTGATGCAGAGATTGTCCGCTTCGTAGAGGCACATCGCGCCGATATTGGTGAAATTGAATCCACCTTTTTCGAAACAACTACCGCCATGGCCTTTCAGCAATTTGCCAATCACCAGGTGGATGTGGCGGTGGTTGAAACGGGCTTAGGCGGACGCCTCGATTCAACCAATGTGCTAAACCCTGATATTACTGCCATTACGCCAATTTCATTAGATCACCGGGAAATATTGGGCGATGATATTTTAACCATTGCGGGAGAAAAAGGGGGCATCATTAAAAAAAATGTACCGCTGTTTTTAGCGCCCCAACCAGCCGATGTAAAGAATCAATTGCTCAGTAAAGCGGCGGAAATGGATGCCGCCGTCACAAGGGTAAAAGGGCCAAAAAATATTCGATTAACTGAGTGGGGTACCAAATTGGAGCATAGGGGGCAAGTATGGAGGACCCCTTTGCTTGGGTATCATCAGGCTCTCAATGCGTCGATGGCAATTGAAGTGGTTCAATCTTTCTTGCCGGGGTTGGAAAAATCCGTGATTGAATCCGGGCTGAACCAAACAAAATGGCTCGGCCGCCTTCAGCGTATGAGTATAGAATTTCCCATTTATTACGATGTGGCCCACAACGCCCATGGTTTGAAATCAATCCTGGAAACGATCAGTCATGTATTCAATCAAAAACCGATCGGATTGTTGGTGATGAAAGGGGACAAAGAGACTGATTTGGTTGTCCAGGCACTGGCGGATCAATTTGAAAAATTAGTCATTAGTGGTGCGCCGGAATTGGGTCTCATGTCCGCATCCCGGCTATCTGAAAAATTGTCAAACAGTGGATTAAGGGATTTTACCGCCGTTGATTCATTTCTTACTGCTTTGGATAACACAATAGATTTAGCTCAAAAAACAGGCCGACCGGCCCTGATCCTGGGGAGTCATTATATCGCCAAGGAAATTTTCGATAAATTTGGTTTTTTAATTTAAAGTAATGTAATATCCCGCCAGTTGCTTTGCGCTTTGCGCTTTTTTTATAGCCCACAAGGCAATTCCCCAAAATTCTCAACCACAAAGATTTTTTAAAGAATTTAACTAAGGTTACTTCTATATGAATGTTAATGAGTTACAGAAACTAAAGATCAAAGAATTGGCAGATCACGCTGCGAAACTGGATATTGAAAGTTATTCAGGGCTGAACAAGCAGGAGTTGATCGTCAAAATCCTTGAAACACAAAATGAAAAAGACGGCGGTGTTACAGCGGAAGGTGTCCTGGAAGTCCTGAAAGAAGGATATGGATTTTTACGCAGTCCCGATTTCAACTACCTGCCCGGTCCTGATGATATTTATGTAAGTCCAT
The DNA here is from genome assembly GCA_964343505.1 of uncultured bacterium. GTDB lineage: Bacteria > Fidelibacterota > Marinisomatia > Marinisomatales > TCS55 > TCS55. Next base: position 12,278 of record CAYFJU010000056.1, on the reverse strand, counting down.
CACAAATTAAACGCTTTGGACTGCGCACCGGCCATGAAATTTTCGGGCAGATTCGTCCGCCAAAATCCAAGGAACGTTTTTACGCCTTGCTCAAAGTGGACAAAGTCAACGGCCAGGATCCTGTCGAAATGAAGCGGGCGATTCTATTTGATAATTTGACCCCCCTTTATCCGGAAGAAAAATTTGACCTGGAAGTAAATCCAAAAGATTTATCCACCCGCGTGATGGATATGATTTCTCCCGTGGGTAAAGGACAACGGGGTCTCATCGTCGCCCAACCCAAAACCGGGAAGACGGTATTGCTGCAGAAAGTGGCCAATGCCATATCTAAAAATCATCCCAAGGTAAAAATGATCATTCTGCTGATTGATGAACGCCCTGAAGAGGTGACGGATATGAAGCGCAATGTAGAGGCAGAAGTGATCAGCTCCACCTTTGATGAACCGCCGGAACGCCATGTGGCTGTGGCTGAAATGGTCATACATAAAGCACGGCGAATGGTTGAATTTGGTGATGATGTCGTCATTCTCTTAGACAGTATTACCCGTTTGGGACGGGCCCATAATGCGGTGATCCCTCACAGCGGCAAAATTCTGTCCGGTGGTGTGGATTCCAATGCGCTTAAAAAACCGAAACAGTTTTTCGGCGCCGCCCGGAATACAGAAGAAAGCGGCAGCCTAACCATCATTGCCACAGCCTTGATTGATACAGGCAGCCGGATGGATGAAGTGATTTTTGAAGAATTTAAAGGCACGGGTAATATGGAACTGGTCCTGGACCGCCGACTCAGCGACCGCCGTATTTATCCATCCTTTGATTTGATCCGGTCCGGCACACGGAAAGAAGAACTCCTGCTGGATAAGAAAGTATTGGCGCGCATGTGGATCCTCAGAAAATTGCTCAATGACATGAATGTGATTGAAGCAATGGAGTTTATTCAGGACAGAATGCGCCGAACAAAGACCAATGAAGAATTTATGGAAACTATGAGTCAGTAAGACTAAATTCCAGTATCTTAATTACTCTAGGTGTAGCAACTATGGAGGATATAAATGAGCTCTAAATACCCAGAAGTAAGGACGATTGCTGTCCGTGTGTTCACGGATAAGCCCGTCCGAAAGACGCCTTACCAAGTGAAAGGCGTCTTGATGAACCAGTTCCCCGACGAAGAAATCGTACCCATGTTGGATGGATCCTACCGTCAACAGTTTCTATATCCGCGCGTGCAGGTAAAGGTCTTAAACGAGCAGATCTATATCATCGGTATTGGTGAAGGAGTTGATCCTATTAAATCAATCGCTCAAAAGATGGATTTCATGGATTTTGGCAACATTACGTTCCAAGTCCTGGATAATGAACTCGAAGAGCACGATGATCGATTTCAACCGGTTTCAAAATTGATTCGCTATCGGTTTGTGACGCCTTGGGTGGCGTTGAACCAAACCACAGGATATCGTTATCGGTTTTTGAATAACGTCGATCGGGTGAATTTTCTCAACCGTCTCCTCGGCCAAAATATCGTTTTTATGGCCCGGGAAATGGGGATGGAACTTGAGGAAAACATCTTCACCAAAGTGACGCTCTCATCGCTTTTCCCCCGTCCGGTGGATGAGAATAACTGGGGCGCCTTTGACGGAGAGTTTCGTGCCAACTTCGTTTTACCAAATTATTTGGGAATCGGAAACGGCATCACGCGCGGCTACGGCACCCTTTTTGGGTTATTCAATCCTGAAATGTTCTCCTTTAATGAAGGCGATTTACAGGAGTTGGAAGCCCAGGCAGTGAAAGACGATTTTGAAGAAGAGTCAACGATTGCTGAATCCGAATTGCAGGAAATTGATGTTGAAAAAGTGCCCCGTCCTAAAAAGGTCCCCGGCAAAGATTTGATGCCGGCCAAAAGAAGCAAGAGAGTCCTTTCGGAGGAATTCCACATTGAGGAAGATGAAACGGTTTATGAAACCCATGTGGCCAAACCGAAAGAAGAACCAGAAGCTTCTCCACCCAAGAAACGGGGTAAAAAAGCCAAGGCTGGCGATCCTTCCGATGTCAATTACAATTCGGAAGAATACCACAAGAAACAACACAGCCTGTAGCTGAAATAAAACGATGACAGTTTTTGCTGATCGCGTTCAGCGCGTGAAACCATCCTTTACGCTCGAAATGACATCCCGGGCGGCCGATTTGCGTGCCCAAGGTGTGGATGTCATTAATTTCAGCGCCGGGCAACCCGATTTTAATACACCGGAGAATATCCGCAATGCCGCTAAGTCGGCGTTGGATGACGGCCAGACCAAGTACACGGCCGGCTCCGGCACGCTCGAACTGCGGGAAGCAGTGTGCAGCAAATTAAAACGCGAAAACAAGTTGGATGTGTCACCAGAACAGGTGCTCATTTCCAATGGTGAAAAACAAAGCCTTTACTTAGCCTGCCAGGCCCTATTTCAGGAAGGGGATGAAGTCCTCATCTTTAAGCCTTACTGGGTGTCTTTCCCTGAGTTTGTAACCCTTTCCGATGCCACACCGGTATTGGTTGATACGGACGCCAAACGGAATTTTGAACCGGACATGGACGATCTGAAATCCAAAATAACCGATCGGGTGAAGGGAATCATCCTTAATTCACCGTCCAATCCCACCGGCAGTGTCTGGTCCAATGAGGCGATCATCAATATTCTTGGCATTGCCAAGGAACAGGGTTGGATTGTCATTTCCGATGAGTGCTATGAGCGCTTGGTCTTCGATGGTGAATTTACCAGTTCTCAAAAGCTGAGTGACGATCACCATATCGGCGCCAATATTTTAACCTGCATGAGTTTATCCAAGACCTATGCCATGACGGGCTGGCGGATCGGATATGCCTTTGGTGAAAAATCCATCATCCAGGCTATGAGTAAAATTCAGGGCCAAGCCACTTCCTGTGCCAATTCAATTGGACAGGCGGCTTCGGTGGAAGCGCTGGTTGGAGATCAATCTGCCGTGGATATGATGCGGGAAAAGTTCAGGGAGCGGCGCGATTTAATGGTGTCCCTGTTGAATGACCTCCCCGGTGTGAATTGCGATACACCCGGCGGCGCTTTCTATGCATTCCCGGATTTTTCGGATTATATCGGCACATCATTTCGTGGCGAAAAAATAAATGATTCTTTTAATCTGTGTGATGTGATTTTAAATGAGGCCAAAGTGGTTACCGTTCCTGGGGATGGATTCGGTGCACCGGGCCATATTCGCTTTTCTTATCCCTTGGGAGAAAACGTAATTCGCGAAGGAATTAAGCGCGTAGAAAAAGTTTTAGAACAATTAAATTGAGTATGATAGGGAGTAACCAATGAAAGCAAATACACATCCCGAATATAAATTGGGAAATGTTGTTTGTTCCTGTGGCCATACATTTCAGGTGTATAGCACAATGGGTGACCAACGGATTGAAATCTGTTCTGAATGTCATCCTTTTTATACAGGAAAACAGAAGCTGGTCGATACGGCCGGTCGTATTGAACAGTTTAAAAAGAAATACGGCAAAGCCAACCGGTAACTGAAGTAAAAATAGGAATGGCTTCACGATAGGTCCGTCCTGCGTGGAGCCATTTTTTTATGATTAAAACCATTTTATTATCAATCATGAAGCCTACCATTTTGGTGGGTGGACAAGCAGTCATCGAAGGTGTTATGATGCGCGTTCCGGGGGCCTATGCCACCGCCGTGCGGGATCCGGAAGGCACGGTCCATGTGGACCGTCATGGATTCAAATCGATTACCGAACGTTCAAACTTTTGGAATAAACCCATTTTCAGAGGCATGGCCGGTTTGTTTGAAGCGATGAAAATGGGTATGGCCACGCTGCAGTGGTCCGCCGATATCGCCATCCCGGAGGAAAAGGATAAAAAGCCCAACAAATTTTTGGATTCTTTGTCATCCTTGTTTGCAATCCTGTTGGCCGTAACTCTTTTCATGATCGCCCCCATGTGGATTACCACAAAACTGTTGGATGTGGAACGGGAAGCGGTGGCTTTCAATATGATTTCAGGCCTATTCCGCATCACCTTTTTTGTGTTGTATTTATTTCTGATTTCACTGATGAAAGATGTGGGACGCCTCTTTCAATACCACGGTGCGGAGCATCGCGTGGTGTACAATTTTGAATCGGGGAAGAATGTGGATATTCAAAATGCCCAATCTTTCCCCACCCAGCACCCCCGTTGCGGGACCAGTTTTATGTTTATCGTTCTTTTATCAGCGATTATTGTTTTTTCCATCATTGACACGGTTGTTATGGCTATAACGGGGTTTATCAGCCTGCCCATCCGTTTGATGGTCCACCTGCCCCTGATTCCACTGGTGGCGGGGGTATCATATGAAGTGATCAAAATCACGGCACGGAATGGCGGTAGTTTATTGTTCCGAATGTTGAGAGCCCCCGGTTTATGGCTGCAAAATATCACTACACGTAAGCCGGAAGATGATATGGTGGATGTGGCCATTACCGCATTGAAGGAAGCCTTTGGCGATCGGTATAATGAGATGGTCGGCAAGGAATATGTGGCAGAAGCAATTGGATGATTGATAAACTGAAAGAAATCATTGACCATTTTGAGTCGCTGGAGAGGCAAATGGCCGATCCGGAACTCATTGCTGATCAAAACCGCTACACAGAAGTGGCCAGGGAACATCGCCGCCTCAGATCGATCGTGGACAAGGGGCGTGAATATGTATTAACCCAAGGGCAAATTACCGATGATTTGGAAATCCTAAATGGGGATGATGAAGAATTAAAAGACATCGCCCAAGCGGAAATTGAAGAATTGCAGGATGATTTGGCTGAGTTGGAAAAAGAACTGAAAGTACTCCTCCTGCCTCATGATCCGACTGATGATAAAAATACGATTATTGAAGTCCGCGCCGGAACGGGGGGTGATGAGGCCGCCCTGTTTGCCGCCGATATCTACCGCATGTACACCCGCTTTGCAGAACGCAATGGATGGAAATATGAAGTGATGGAATCCAACGCCATTGGGATCGGTGGTTTCAAGGAAATCATTTTTTCCGTAACGGGCGAAAGTGTTTATGGCATGATGAAATTTGAAAGCGGCGTCCATCGGGTTCAGCGTGTCCCCAAAACGGAAACCAGCGGACGAGTGCACACCTCCGCCGCCACGGTGGCCGTCCTGCCCGAGGCGGAAGAAGCGGACATTGAAGTGGTGGAAGCGGATCTCAAAATTGATACTTACCGCGCCAGCGGCGCCGGGGGTCAGCACGTGAATAAAACGGAATCCGCCATCCGCATTACCCACATTCCAACCGGTTTGGTGGTCACCTGTCAGGACGAAACATCCCAGCATAAAAATAAAGCGGCGGCGTTGAAAGTATTGCGCTCAAGGCTGTTAGCCGCTGAGCAGGAAAAGCTCGCCAAAGAAAGAGCCGCCGCCCGGAAAGATATGGTATCCTCCGGCGATCGCTCAGCGAAAATCCGCACCTATAATTTTCCCCAGGGAAGGATCACCGACCACCGCATTAATTTCACCGCCTATAATTTGGAAGGTGTCATGGACGGTGATATTAACGATATTATTGAAAACCTGAAATTGGCCGATCAACAGGCGCAGCTCGCTTCAGTCGGAGAATAAAATGAGCCTTCCCGCTGAAAAACAGCATCAAATTTGGCGGGTGATTGATATCCTCAAATGGGGCGAGGATTATTTTAAAGCCAAGGGATTTGAAAGCCCCAAACAGGAAATTGAATGGCTCCTCTGTGATCTATTGAATTATAAGCGGATTGACCTGTATGTCCAATTTGAAGAGCCCATATCCAGATCCCAACTCGATCAACTCAAAGTCTGGATTAAACGGCGCATTGCCCGTGAACCGTTGCAATATATCACCGGACAGACTGAATTTTACGGACATAAATTTCAAGTGTCGCCGGAAGTGCTAATTCCCCGACCTGAAACAGAACGGGTGGTGGACGTGGCCCTCCACGCCATTGGAAATATTTCCAAACCGAAGGTGCTGGAAGTGGGCTCGGGGTCAGGATGTATTGCGGTATCCATCGGCGCTGAAAAACAGGATGCGGCCGTTATGTCTGTTGACGTCTCCGCGGACGCAGTGCAAACGGCACAGCAAAATGCAGAATTGAATGGGGTCAAGAATGTGGAATTTATCCACATGGATTTCCTGGAAGCATTGCCTGAAGGCCCTTTTGATTTGTTGGTTTCAAACCCGCCCTACATCCCGGAAAATGAAGTGGGGGAAACCATGCCGGAAGTGCACCAGCATGAACCGGCCGTAGCTCTAACCGATCAAAATGACGGACTCACCTTTTACCGCCGCTTTGCTGAAGTGGCAAAAGATTTGGTCAAACCGGGTGGATGGCTGGTGCTGGAAGTGGGCTTGGGTGGACACCCCGCCCTTGCAGTGGAAATATTTGAATCGGCTGGTTTTACCAGTTTGGAACTCATTCCCGATTTTAATAGTGACGATCGGGTGCTCAAGGTTCAGATTTAATAAAACGTAGAGATTCCGACGAGTCGGACATTGCGTTTCCAATAATCATTTATTTTGGACATGCTTGTTACATGATAATATTTCCTAATTCACTTATTCCCAATCAGGGGAAGCCACTGTATTTTTGACGACCAAAATCCCGGAAAAAATTTCTATTTTAATCTAAATGACCTCAGAATTCGTACACTTACATAATCATTCAGATTACAGCCTTTTGGATGGCGCCCAAACGGTTCAAACATTGGTGAATACCATTGATGATATGGGTATGGATTCGGTGGCCCTCACTGAGCACGGCAATATGTTCAGCGTGGTGCCCTATTATAAATCGGCCAAAAAAGTCGGTGTCAAACCGATTATTGGGTGTGAAACTTATGTGGCCATGGGCAGCCGCTTCGACAAGAAACCTCGATCCGATGGAGGCTGGGGAAATAACCATCTTGTCTTATTAGCGCAAAATTACAAGGGCTACCAGAACCTGATGAAACTGGTAACCCACGGATACCTGGAAGGGTTTTATTACCGACCCCGGATCGATATTGACCTGTTGAAAGCACACAGCGATGGCCTCATTTGCCTGTCGGGGTGTCTCAAAGGGGAAATCCCTGAAAAGATGTTGAAGGACAACTGGGCCGGGGCCAGAGAAGCAGCCCTGCGCTTCGCAGAAATATTTGAAAACCGGTTTTATTTAGAGGTGCAGAATCATGGTATTCCCGATGAGATTCTGAACATCCAGAATATGAAAAAACTCGCCGGTGAATTGAATCTGCCCCTAGTCTGCACCAACGATGCCCATTACGCCAAACACGAGCATTGGGAAGCCCACGATGTGCACATCTGCCTGGGGACCGGGAAAGATCGGGACGACCCCAACCGCCTGCGCTATGCCACGCCGGAGTTTTATTTTAAAACCCAGGACCAGATGTATGCAATGTTCAAGGATGTGCCTAATGCCATTGAGAATACGCGGAAAATCGCCGACAGTATAGAAATTGAACTACCCATGGGTGATTATCATTTACCCAATTTCCCCATTCCCCAAGATGCCCCAAGTAATAACCCCGATGATTATTTAAAAACTCTTTGTCAGCAAGGGGTTCGGGAGCGGTATGGCGATTACACCCCTGAGTTAGAATCCAGGCTCGACCACGAATTAAAGGTGATCCGGAAAATGGGCTTCGCCGGATACTTTTTGATCACGGCTGATTTTGTAAAGTACGCCAAGGATAATGCGATCCCTGTTGGCCCGGGGCGTGGGTCCGCCGCCGGCAGTTTAGTGTCTTACTCCCTGGGGATCACCACCATTGATCCCATGCGCCACCAGCTCCTGTTTGAACGCTTCCTGAATCCCGATCGTATCAGCATGCCCGATATTGATATTGATTTCTGTATTGAGCGCCGCGGTGAAGTCATCGATTATATTAAAGAACAATATGGCGAAAAATCCGTTACCCAGATTATTACCTTCGGTAAAATGAAAGCCCGCCAGGTGATTCGGGATGTGGGCCGCGTTCTTGGCTATTCTTTCGGTGAAATTGACCGCCTGGCAAAAATGATCCCCACCACGTTGAACATCACTTTGGAAGAAGCCCTGAAACAAAGTCCGGACCTGCGGGAAGCAGGGGAAGGTCAATTCCGGGAAGTAATTGAATATTCGAAAGTGCTGGAAGGTATGAACCGCCATGCCTCCACCCACGCCGCCGGGGTGGTGATCGCCCCCGGTGACCTGACCGATTATGTACCTCTTTATCGTTCTCCCCAAGGCGATGTGACCTCTCAATACGACATGAAGGGCCTGGAGGAATTGGGCCTCCTTAAACTCGACTTTCTTGGCCTACGCAACCTGACGGTTATAGATAATGCGCTGAAGCTTTTGAAGGAGCGCGGGGAGAAGGTTAATATTGAGAAAATTGCCCTGGATGACCCGGAAGTATATAAGCTTTTTGCTAAAGGATTGACCACGGGTGTTTTCCAATTTGAATCTTCAGGCATGCGGGAATTCTTGAAAAAATTGAAACCAACCGTCATTGAAGACCTGATTGCCATGAACGCCCTGTACCGTCCCGGGCCGATGGATAACATTGACGACTTCATCGCCCGGAAACACGGGAAGAAAAAGATCGAATATCCCCATCCTGTGATGGAACCGATCTTGGAAGAGACCTACGGGATCATCGTTTACCAGGAACAGGTGATGCAGATCGCCCACGAAGTGGCGGGCTTCACCCTGGCTGAAGCGGATATTATGCGCCGCGCCATGGGGAAAAAGATCAAGAAACTGATGGATGAACTGAAAGTGAAGTTCATTGACGGCGCCCTTGAAAAACACAAAATCCCCAAAAAGAAGGGCAAAGAAATCTATGAATTGATTGAAAAATTTGCCCAGTATGGTTTCAACAAAAGCCACTCCACGGCCTATGCCTATGTGGCCTACCAGACCGCCTGGCTCAAGACCCATTATCCGGCGGAATTCATGAGCGCCAACCTGACCAGTGAAATGTCCAATATTGACCGTGTGGTGATCCTGATAAACGAATGCCGTAAGCTCAAGATTGAGGTTAATCCCCCGGATGTTAACATATCGGATATCAATTTCCGTCCTGTAGATAAAAAGACCATTTCATTCGGCCTCAACGCCATTAAGAATGTGGGTACGAAGGCGCTTGAGAAAATTATTGAAGCGCGGAGTAAACACGGCAAGTTCGAATCTCTTTTTGATTTTACAGCGAATGTGAGTTTGAAATCCGTGAACCGGAAAGTATTGGAAAGCCTCAATATGTCCGGCGCTTTGGATGGTCTGGATGGCAATCGCGCACAGAAATACGCCGTCATTGATACAGCTTTGAGGTATGGCCAAACCATCCAGGAAAATCAGGCTAGGAATCAGGTAGATTTATTTGGCGGTGGGGGTGCAAACGGTCAGGATGTGTCCATAGTTCCCCAACTTCCGAAAGCAGAAGAATGGTCCGAGAATCAATTGCTGGAAAAAGAAAAAGAAGTGTTGGGCATGTATCTTTCGGGACATCCGCTCCTAAAATATGCTGAGGACCTGGAAGAATTCTCCACTTTCGATTTTACGGAAAAAGTGAAGGGCGGGAATGGTGAAAAGGTCCGTGTGGGCGGTGCCGTCTCAGAAGTGAAAATGCATTTTGACCGGAAGAATAACCAAATGGCTTTCTTTAAATTAGACTGCCTTGGGGGGCAGGCAGAAATATTGGCATTTAGCGACACCTTCGCCAAATATAAAGAATTGATCAAAAATGATAGTGTGGTCTTCATCACGGGAAAACCGACAGATGATACGGATTTTTCTGACTTAAAACTGATTGCGGATGAAATTGTAACGGTAGAAAAAGCACGGGATATTTATTCCAAAAATGTAAATATCCGGTTGGAGCCGAACCAAATGTCCCCAGCCGATGTGGACGCGCTTCTCACTATGGCAAAAGACCACGAAGGTGGCTGCGGGCTCATGTTTCACATGTCCTCTGACAGAGGGAAACAACAAAGAATCTATGCCCACAATGTGAAGGTGTCCGCTCATTCATCTTTCTTAAAAAAACTGCGGGATTCTTACGGCAAGCAAAACGTGTGGGTGTCTGATTGATCGCCGTTATCCAACGGACCAAGTCCGGGTCTATTACTGTGAATGAAAAAATAATCGGCAAGATCGACCAGGGTTTTGTCATCTTGCTAGGCGTGACCGATACAGACGAAGAATTGGACGCAGACTATTTAGCAGACAAAATTGCCCACCTGCGTGTGTTCAATGATGAGAATAAAAAAATGAACCTATCCATCCAGGATGTAAAGGGTTCAGTATTGGTCATCAGCCAATTCACACTTTGTGGAGACACGCGAAAAGGCCGCCGACCCAGTTTCATCCATGCGGCCCACCCGGAAAAGGGGAATGCCCTATATGAATATTTTATGAAGAAGCTTAAAGAAAATGGCGTGCCGATTGAATCGGGCGAATTCGGCGCCATGATGGATGTGGCCCTGATCAATGACGGGCCCGTGACGTTTGTTTTAGACAGTAACCAGAGTTGATTAATGAGTCTCATTTAAACGCAAACAAATGCCCCCCACTTTGGACAAATAATATATCATCATATACAGCAAGCCCATGAACCTGTGCTTTATCCGGGCCGCGCCAATCTTCTAATACTTCTCCTGTATCCAAATCCATTATTTTGACTGTGCCCCAATGGCTGTAATAGAGTAAGTCATCATAAATTACCAATGGGCCGCCTCCCGTAGATCCCATAGGTGTTGTCCATTTTATTTTCCCTGTTATTTTGTCAATTTTGCTCACAATTGCTTCTTCTGCTAAATAAATATATTCCTCTTCCACGGTCATATTTGTGCAGCCCAATTCCATTGACCAGATTGTTGTGCCAGTTTTTAGATCGATTGCATGTAAACCACTAAACTCTTCTGATCCAAATATATCTTTAAAACCGAAATATGAAATCTCGTTTTCGATAACAGGAGGACATTCAAAGATAATACCTGTTGTATCAGACCATTCCCAGATAACAGAATTCAAATCTTTACTCATTAAATTTACTTTGCTTAGACGACGACCAAGTGGGTAGTCATTTGGTATGGGGAATGATCCCCCTATTAAAATATTGTTATTATAAGATGAAACTGAACCAATATGGTAATCCGGCCGAAACTCATTTATAATTGAGGCTGTATTTTTATCAATTATATTTAAATAGAAATACTTATCGGTTGAATTATAAGCTACAATAAATAATTGATCATCGATTAATTCATTATATTCGTCAATATAGTATCGCTTTTCAGATGGAAGGTCAATCTTCCAAATTTTATTACCTGTATATTTGTCTAAGCAAATAATTGATTGGTAATGATCCGGGATCGTCCCATCAGGATTTTTCCCTTCCCAATGGGTTACATAAATATGTTTATTATCAAATAGTAAATTTTCAGCTTGGTGTGTTGTTTTATCTGAAATCTTATACTTCCATAATAATTCACCTGTTTTTATGCTTATACAATTAATGTGATTACCAGTGGCAATGATCCTTTCATCATCGATTCTTACCGGGTTGAAAGGAGGAAAACTTCTTTCAATTCGTATTTCCCAAAGAAGTTCTAGTTCGTTCTTTTCCTCCTTTGTGAAAAAACTGCAATGAATAAAAAAAACTGATAACAGACTAATACTTATTTTTTTATTCATTTAATTGGAGTACCATGTCCTAATTTTATTACCCGCATATTTCATAGGTGTTTGAATCTCATATCCAAATTTTCCCCTATCTTCGCCTTCATATATCCTAGTGAAACGACGAACTTCGCCATGGTTCCAACCGCCATCATAATCTGTATCCTTAAAATATATTATGGGAGTCATCATACTTACTTTCTTTATTCCATAACATCACATGAGGGGGGAGGAGGCCATCATTTTTTGTTGGAATATAAATTTTATAGGTTACTGTTTCATTATCCCATTCACAGTCGTCATACCATCCATCAACTATATCCGGATCACAATCTCTATTTTCTACTTCAATTGTATGGTACCTTATTTCGAAGGAACCGATCGCTCTACCCCAATATTTATCTATTTCTCTCACAGCAGTGGTAGAAATTCTCCAAGCTTCTTTTTTTGATCGATAGTGACGCATTAAATCACAAGTACCAAATTCATAACCGAAAGCTTTTCCGCAAAATAAACTATAAAAATTTTCGGTCTAATAGACAAAAGCGGTTGCTGATTTAGCTGTAATTATTTGATTTTTAGG
>CAYFJU010000055.1:0-21701 GCA_964343505.1 uncultured bacterium | reverse complement strand
CCACATCTCTTTTTCAGGCAAACTGTCAATACCACTCATGAATAGTTCACATAATCTATATTAAACAATGAGCTCATCACCGATGGGAACAGCTGGTTAACAAAAAATAATTGCGTTTATTCCAGACGCTTGGCATGGTTATTGCAATTAATTAAAGCAGCGGGTATCTGCGGGGGAATACCCGTTAATAATGAAGGTTAATTCCTATATGAATAATCAATCTGGAGGTAACTTAGATATCCCTTGGCTCGGAAATTATAAGTTGAAATTTGCAATTGGTTCGAGCCTGTAAATATTTGATGGTATTGAAAACATAATGAAAATCAGTGTTTATTTATTCACATTTATAATTTTCACGCACAGTTGTGAAAAAAATCCTGTTACACCGAAGGGGGAACCTCCGTATAATAATGTCTTGTTTCTCGGTGACGAGAACAAAGGCCATGTTTATGTGGTGGATACCGATAGAAATGTTGTTGTAGATACTATTGGGTTTGATAAATACATTTGGGAATTTGCAGTAACACACAGCGGCGCCAAGCTATATGTGTGCACGAGAGAAAGTTCGGTAAATAGGCCTGGGAAGATATATTCACTTGATCTTCGCACAAGGGAAAAATCGATAATCTGGGCTGGATTAGCATCAGACGTTTTTGCCGCACCGGATGGAGAAGTCTTTATTTTTTCCTATGAACCTCGTTGGGATAAGGCGACAGAGGGAACAACATATGTGGGTATAATAGATACCCTATCAGATGCCATTACCTTCATCGATACCCTGGATATTCGGGACATCGGACACAATTACCAGAGTGTCGCCTTCGATGGAAACCGTCCGTTGCTTTATGCCGTGAGAGAAGACGATCGCTTGTTTGCTTACAACTATGAGACAAGACAAGTAGAACGAATTTATGAGAATATTTCCGGTCCATTAAAACATATGATCACTTCACCTGATGGCAAAACGCTTTATGTTGCAGGCGGTCCTGTTTTTGACCTTGAACAGGATTCCGTCATTGCTTGGGTTGGAGGCAATTATTTGGGTTCGCTTGCCTTGAGTCCGGACGGAGAGCGTCTATATATCACCGACCCTGGAGGGTATTTGCGTCTTGAACCGGTCCCCACGGGTAAGATTAAAATTTTCGAGACGAGCAGTAATAGCTATACAGGCTATATCGATGTCAGGCAAGCGGTAGTCCCACCTGATCACCTGTCGGTGGCAACTGACCGTATCGTTCTTATGCCTGACGGAAAAACCGCCTACGTATCCAACTGGATTCAGTTGGTTTTTGTGGTTGACCTTCAACTTAAAGCGGTTAAAAAAACGCTTGTTTTTGGCCCGATCGAAACTCAAATCGTACAAATGGCTTTGAATATAAAAATAACAAACTAAAAAGGTTAAGGAGAGCTTACTATGAAACGGTTACTTCAACTTTCGCATGTAGTCGCAATGATGGCTTTTTTTGTTGGCAGCGGCTTGGTTTTCGCCCAACAAGATTTTTACTACTCCCGAGGTCAAAAAATTCCCCTTGGGGTCTCTTCGGAGAAAATCAGTATTAAGTTCACCAGTGGGCCAATTGAAACCCAGATTCAGAGTCTGCTTTCCGCAGAACCGGTTCTAGGCGCACGAAAGTCCTTGGGTCCCGCTTCAGCACAAGGTTTTTTTACTGTTAGTTTGCAATTCGCCACAAATGTTAAAGGACTTGTGGGACGCTTGAGGGCAATGCCTCAAGTTAATACCGTCAATCCGGTTTATCTGTTGGATGGCTTGGAGGCCATACCATTTGACCACTTTATGATTCAATTCAAATCGTCTGTTACTCGTGCGGAGATTGATGCGTTGAACACCCAACATAACGTAGAGGTGGTGACGGTCAGCACAGCATCACCGAACCTTTATACGTTGCGGATTACCTCAAATTCAGATTATTCAGTGCTTGAAATGGCGAAAATTTATTATGAGAGTCTCCCTGCCGAGTGGTCGATGCCAGATTTTATTGTCCCCATAGAATTGTTCCAGCCACCCAATGACACATATTTTGATAAACAGTATTACTTACACAATACTGGCCAGACAGGCGGTGTGCCCGATGCTGACATTGATGCGCTTGAGGCATGGGGTCTTTCCACAGGAAGTTCTAATATAACCGTCGCTGTAATTGACGAAGGCACGGAAGCGCACGAGGATCTACCTTCGGCACGGCTTGTCGCCGGTTATGATTATTATGCCCTCGACAACGACCCAAGCCCGGGGGGCAATCAAGCACACGGTATGACTACCGCAGGTATAGTAGCTGCAACCCAGAACAATAATGGCGAAACTCACCCGCAGATGCTTGAGCAAACTTGTTTGTGAAAAGTGGCTGTAGGGTGGAGTGGGGGTTGGAGGCGCGCTCCGCGCCGACAGACCCCAAACGACAAGGAGTTTCGCCATTGGGGGCGCGCAGAGCGCGGCCCCAATGCCGGGGTTACCGGCGTGGCGCCAAATTGCAAGATTATGCCAATACGAATCTTTGGTGACAAGGGAGAGGGAGCAACTACCGCTAATGTAGCAAACGCCATAGATTTCGCATGGCAAAACGGTGCTGATGTGCTAAGCAATAGTTGGGGATATAACTCATCGAACCCCAATCTTATTCCTGGTGTTGCAGATGCAGTCAATAGGGCCCTGACCCAAGGACGCAGTGGAAAAGGTTGTGTCGTAGTTTTTGCGGCAGGAAATACAGCTAATCGTAATAGTGGTAACTATGGATATGTAACTTTTCCAGCCAATGTTTCCGGGGTCCTTACCGTTGGAGCAACGGATAAATCTAACAACATTCAACACTACAGCCCTCGAGACACAGAATTAGACGTTGTTGCACCCAGCGGTGATCTTGGGTATCCTGCTGGTAATCCGTTTTGCAATGGACAGTCACATGTAAGGGTGGAACTACGCGGGGATGTTTGGTCTATGGACATAGGTGGTCAACCAGGGTGGAATGACGGCACATACGGTATCTGCCCGCCTACAAATTATGTGGAATATATCTGGCAAGCACCTGGAGGTGATGGGTATCCTCCAGGGAATTACACCTCACATTTTGGTGGGACCTCCGCGGCTTGTCCTCAAGTTGCGGGGCTGGCTGCACTTATTCTCTCGTTAAACCCAAACCTTCAAGGGAACCCGACAAATCCTCAGGTCCAGGACATCATAAAACAAACGGCAGACGACATGGGATCGCCGGGCTACGACACAGATTTCGGCCATGGTAGGGTAAATGCCCATTCAGCTTTGTTATCCATAATACCGTCCGAACCACCCGCCATCCCAACAGGTTTGTATATTGTCAATCCCTTTAATCTTGGAGACCCTGTTAGTATAAGTTGGACTGCTAGTCTAAGAGCAACCTCATATAATATCTGGCGTAAATGTAAATATGGTGTGTACAATATTGATTGCTCCTTGAAGGTAATTGCTTCAACAACAAATACGTTATTCACTGATGTAGAAGTTGAGATTGCATTTAATGATGGCGCGACAGACTTGTTTACCTATTATGTATCAGCTGTTAACAGTGCGGGTGAGTCTGGTAAATCAAATCCAACGTTCACTTGGGGTGAATCATTTATAAAGATGCGGGACGATATAACGGATGTCGGTAATCCGATTCCCCAAGCCTTCGCTTTGGAGTCGAATTATCCCAACCCCTTCAACCCCACCACCACAATTAAATATGCATTGCCGAAAGCCAGTTTTGTTACCCTTGTCATTTATGACCTTAGAGGAAATGAAGTGACCCGTTGGGTAATGGCTAACGAAGCGGCGGGCTATAAACGCAAAACCTGGCAGGGTACCGATAAAAACGGAAAACGGGTACCGGCGGGGGTGTACCTGTACAAGCTCACAGCCAAATCCCATGAAAGTGGGCAGATGTACACCGAAACAAAGAAAATGATCCTCCTCAAATAGTCCGGGACTAACTCCAGATTGATCATATACTCCAAGGGGGCATCCTGGTTAACGGGGGTGCCCCTTTGTTTTTAATGGCACCTTCAGTTTTTTGGAATGACCCTCAGATTTCTGAAATATTTGGCCTGAACGCCATTCATGCTAAATAAGAAAACTGACAGGCCATTTAATTTTCCTCGACGGGAAATCACCCAACTTCACCGACCACCCAACTCAATTAGGGTTCATGGCATGGTATTTGACTCATTTAATGTGTATACGAAATCATTGCATTAAAGGAAATACCTCATAGATGTAAAAGGAGTCACCATGGAATATTTAGCCACATTATCTACAAAAAATCGCGCTCTTTTTCTTGGACTTTTTGTTTTCATATTCGGTAGCTGCGAAGATTTGATAACCGACAAAAACTCACCAGACAGTTATGGAGACAAAAAAGCTCTTTCCGAAACCGGAAGTCACGGTGGGAGTGATTATTACCCCGGCACGGAGAAATTCGACAGCCTCACCTTCAACCCCTTTGTATACACCGCTGAGGATAACCTATCCACCTTCGGGGTGGATATGGATGCCGGCTCCTACACCTTTGGACGTAAAAAAATTAATGAAGGGCATTTACCACCCAAAGAATCGGTGCGGATTGAAGAATATATCAATTATTTCCGGCAAGACTATAGCCCGCCCCTGACGGACCCCTTTTCCGTGTCCGTAGACGGGGCCCGCTCCCCTTTCCGGGGCGACAGTCTGCATATCCTGCGGATCGGCCTCCAGGGTCGCGAACTGAGCGACGGTGAACGGAAACCCTGGAACCTGACCTTCCTGGTGGATATTTCCGGCTCCATGACAACGCGTTTAGACCTGGTCAAAAAAAGCCTCTACATCCTGGTGGACCACATGCAGGCCGGAGATAAATTGTCCATTTGCACCTATGCCGGGGGCGTGGGGACGGTCCTCATGCCTACCACCCTGTCCCAAAACGACGCTGAAGGTATTAAGGGCATCATATCTGACCTGACCGCCGGGGGCCGCACGGCCATGGCTTCGGGCCTCCAAAATGCCTATAACGTGAATAATTCCGCCTTCATCGATGAGGGCGTAAACCGGGTGATTGTTTGTTCCGACGGGGACGCCAACGTGGGCTCCACCAGTTGGAAAGAAATGCTGGCCCTGATTTCGTCCTATGTGGATAAGGGCATCACCCTTTCTACCCTGGGTTTTGGCCAGGGCAATTATAACGATTACCTCATGGAACAGCTCGCCGACCGGGGCAACGGCAATTACTATTACATCGATTCATTAAAAGAAGCGGAACGGCTGTTCACCGAAGAATTATTATCCGTGATGGAGGTGATCGCCAAGGATGTGAAAGTCCAGGTCGAATTCAATCCCAACGAAGTGCTCCGCTACCGCTTGATCGGCTATGAAAACCGCAACATCGCTGATCAGGATTTTGAAAAGGATTCTACCGATGCGGGTGAAATCGGTGCCGGGCATCGCGTCACTGCTTTGTACGAACTGGAACTGACCGGCCAGGGCGCCGGCGACTTTGGAACAGTTCACCTGCGTTATAAAGCGCCCGACGGTGATTCCGACATTCCCATGGATGTGACCATTCCCAACAGTGCAATCGCGGCGACCTTTGCCGCCGGGAGCGAACGGCTGCGCTTTACGGTGGGCGTGGCTGAATATGCAGAAATTTTACGCGGGAGCCCCTACGTGAACACAACCCTGAATGCGGTGGAAGGGCTTATTGCCGATGCTGCCAACGGTGGGGATGAGCGCGATGTGGAACTGCTGGAACTGATCCGGAAAGCACAAACAATTGATTAGAAGGTTTTGGAAAAACTAATGAAAACCAAGACACTATTATTCTATTTCCAACTGGTAGCTGTCCTGGTGTTCACCAGCGCCTGTGAGGTGCTGCGGTTGGCCGCCAGTGAAATATTCCCGGAAACGGCTGAATCCCT
The DNA here is from genome assembly GCA_964343505.1 of uncultured bacterium. Taxonomy (GTDB): domain Bacteria; phylum Fidelibacterota; class Marinisomatia; order Marinisomatales; family TCS55; genus TCS55. The sequence continues at coordinate 15,782 of CAYFJU010000055.1, read as the reverse complement.
GGATGGCGATGTCTTCTACCACAATTCTTTCGAAGCGGACCGTGATACGTCCGGGTGGCGGGGCTACGGCGCCTTTGAATTCCGGCAGGAAGCACCCGGCGGGGGCGGGAAGCGCTCAGTCTTTATATCGGGGGGCTGTATTATACCCCATGCCAGGCTGGAGTTGGGCCCGGTGAAAGACGGCGGTTCCTTCATCCTGCGCTGTTGGGGAAAAAATTTAAGCATTGGAGGCGGTGTTGGATTGTATGTGGCGGAAGAATCTCCAGACTACATTCATATAACCATCAACGATGAGGACTGGAAATTCTATGAGTCGGCAGACACCTTATATTGTCCTCCGGGCAAGAAAATTAGTCTTGAAATGAACTCCGGTGGTTTTGTAGCCAGTTCCATGCTGGTAGATGTGCTGGAAATCGTACAGGTAGAGAATTAAAGAACTGGGGATGGCTCAGATGAAAAAACCACAATCCAATCTTTTCACGCTCCTTTCCTTTCTGGTCCTCCAATGTGAACGATTTGAGAATAATGATTCTACCAATGGTGATTACCCCACCACAATTCAGCCCTTATCGGCCGCTAAACTAACAGAATTAACAAGTGAGTTCAATGCTTTGAATGATAAGCGGGTATGCACGCCTTTAAATGAATTTGGGTTCATTAAGTATAAACTGACTTACTGTCTTACTAGAAAGATTCAGCGAATAGAAATCAAAGACGAAGCCAGTAAAATCAGGTTAGCCAAAGAAACCCTGTTAAAAAACACCAAATTTTCAGGCATCACCGATACCTCAGCGCTCGTTGTTAAGCGGTCTACTCCATTGCGTGGATGTATTAAGTGCGATGGTTCGGATGGCGATACTGTTCCCATTGCCTGGCGCATCGAATTTGAAAATCAGGTATATAAAAATATAGAAGTAAAAGAAACCCGGATTGTGGCCTTTTTAGATACGAATGGTGTTTACATGATGGGGGGAAATTGGTATCCGGATATCTTCATTCCGGATAAAGATATATTTAGCGTGGAAGCGTCTAAAAAAAATTTAATCGGGACAGAAATAACATGGTATGGGTGGGGTGGCAAAAACGTTTTTGTGGTGGAATCAGATTCCTTTTCATCTAATGTAAGAAAGGTAATTATACCCTTTAAAAATAATAATGCGATTGAGCTGCGGTTGACCTGGAAATTTTATGTGGGCGGATCTTCGTGGGCAATTTATGTAGATACCACCACCGGAGAAACTGTAGGAATTTATCAACTTTTTGAAACTTAGGAATTAATGATGAATAGCGAAATAGACCATCGCTTTATACCTGTTATAGCGGGTATAATTATGATATTAACTTTTTCTGCCTGTAATCTATTCGAGCCGGAAAAGGAAACTGAACGCACCCCGCCCCGGGAAATCACGGTGGCGGAAAAAGAGCTGGTCAGCGCCAACAATGCCTTCGGCTTTAACCTGTTCCGCACCCTGAATGAAACGGCCCCGGACAGCAACCTGTTCATTTCACCCCTGTCCGTTTCCATGGCCTTAGGCATGACCTTAAACGGCGCCGCCGATTCCACCTACGAAGCCATGAAAAACACCCTTGCGTTAACGGGCCTGACTGAAGCGGCCATCCACCAATCCTACCGGAGCCTGATTGACCTGCTCACGGAAATGGACCCGAAAGTTGTCTTTCAAATCGCCAATTCCATCTGGTACCGGCAAGGGTTTACGGTGGAACAGCCTTTTCTGGACGCCAACCAAAAATTCTTCGATTCCGAAGTTAAAGCTTTAGATTTCAATGACCCTGAATCTGTCGATATCATTAACGGATGGGTCGATGAAAAAACACATGGCAAAATAGAAGAAATCATCGAATCCATCGACCCGACCACTGTCATGTATCTGATCAACGCCATCTATTTTAAAGGCCAATGGCTCTACGAATTCGATAAGGCGGCAACCAAAGATCAGCCCTTTTACAACCTGGATGGCAGCACCTCCACCGTACCGCTCATGGCCCTGGAGGGGACCCTGCCAATGCTGGTTACGGACACCTTTACAGCGGTGGATATTCCCTACGGCGATTCCCTCTTTTCCATGACCGTATTACTACCCCACGAAGGTGAGGATATCAACGCTGTCGCCCATCAACTCAACACGGTCGACTGGAACCAACTGGTGGATGAATTTCAGGCGACCAATGTTCAACTTTTCCTGCCCCGCTTTAAGGTCGAATATTTTGATTCTCTGAAGAAAACCCTCAGCGCGATGGGTATGGGGATTGCCTTCACGTGGGAGGCGGACTTTTCCCGGATAAACCCAACCGCTGATCTCTATATCGATGATGTGCTGCATAAGACATTTGTGGAAGTGAATGAGGAGGGCACGGAGGCGGCGGCCGTTACAGCCGTCGTAATATACGTCCAATCTGCAAATGGTGGATCAACCTTCTTTAGCTTTAGAGTCGACCGGCCTTTTGTATTCGCCATCCGGGAGCGCCATTCCGGCGCCATTTTATTCATCGGAAAAATCGTGGATCTAGTGTCGTGACGGGATGAAAATGCGACACACCTTTTTTCAATAAAGGAGGAGAGCAATCATGAAACATGTTTCAACGTATTCAACCGCAGGGCTAATCGTCCTGGCCCTGATGGCCGGGCCGCGCGAATTAGGGGCGCAAGAGATTAAAGCGCTGGTCTGTTCCACCTGCCAGGTGGAAAATGCCCTGATTAACAAACATTGCGTCAGTTGCGGGGAATCTTTGGCGGACGAGGCCACCCAGTTACAGGCCGAAACCCAGCGCCAGGCCCGCTATATGAAACGCTTTATCTCCGAACGGGTGGACCCGCCGCGGCTATATTCGGTCCCCATTGCCCGCGTCCTGGGATCCATGGACATCCGCCTTATGGGGGGTGGGTCCTTCGGCGTGGCCACGGATAAATCATTCCTCGGTACGGTGGGTATTGGCCTGGGCGATATTGCCGAAGTGGAATTCAGCACCGTGGGCATGGTGAATAATATTTCCCGGGGCAACACGGTCTTTCCCACTTCGGCCTTCAAACTGCTGCTGATACCGGAGAACAGATGGCACATCCCTACCCTAGCGATTGCCGTCCGCAGTTCCGCCAACTGGCAGGATGTGGTCAGCGATAGAGGCGTACTGGCGGCTGACAAGGCTATGTACGAAGGCGGCATAACAGATATCGGTTACGATACCCGCTTCACCACCATGTTTGGCGTAACCACCATCCGCTTGTGGGCCTTCAACCTCCACGCCGGGTTGAGCCTCACGGATGTGCGCATAAAGGATTTGTCGGTGTATTCTCAGATGACCGGCAGCCAAAGGGACACGGAAGAAAAGCAGAAAAACCTTCAGGGCGGCTTCGTGGGTTTTGACATTGAAGCCAACCCTCAGACCAAGCTGATGTTAGAAGTGAAAACCGTGTCCAATTACGAGTATAACGTGGATTCCATGCGCATCGATGTGTCCGAATCCTACCTGGCTATTGGCGGGGTGCGGTTTTTCTTCAGCCGCTGGCTGTCCACGGATGTGGGCTTATGGTATCAAAGCGACTTCAAAGGGATCGCCGATATGCAAATTAAAATCGGGCTGAACCTGTTTATTCCCGGAGGAAGTCTAGGCCGGAAATTCCAAGCAGTTCCCAAGGAGCGCCTCAAATCAAGCCCACAGGCAGTGGACCATTAACAGGCAGATTTTCCTTCCCTAAAGAAGTGATAAAAAAGAAGTTTTTGTAATACGATCAGAAAGGGACTCGAATGACCAAACGCCTAACCACTGTATTATTGCTTTTTTCGCTCATGGGTTGTGAAAACCCCACCCAACCGGAAGAATCGGAACTCTCAATTATTCTGGTTAAAACCAGTGACGAATCATCGGGGTTAAAAAAAGGTACCTTTAAAATTATCAACGGCACCGATGATACATTTGAATTCCTCGTCTGAGATTCAGGGGTGCCCCTGGCGACCGTGCAAATTGAACCGGATACGGGCTGGGTGGATCTTTTTGTCCCCCGGTGTGCCACGGGATCAGTTAGCCGGACGCTATATCCTCATTCGAACTATTCCTTTGTGGATAATTTCACCCATTTTCAAAATAAAGCCGTAAAATCATGGCGCCTGGGATTGAGTTTATGGCATCCATCATTGGAATTACGTGAATACATATGGAGCGGCAAAATTTCAGAATGGTCAAATTCAAACCCCAATTAATTCTCAGAAAGTTTTCTAAACCATCAATTTTGAGGCTATCATGAAACATACTAAATCAATCCAATTCCTCTTTATCTTTTCCCTTTTCGTTGCTTGTGAATTAGATAATGAAGCGGAAAACCGTCCCCCGCCTCGGGACCTTACCGCCACTGAAAAAGCGCTCGTATCCTCGGACAACACCTTTGGCCTGAATGTCTTTAAAGCATTAAGCAATGCCGATCCCGACAGCAATTTATTTATCTCTCCCTTGTCTATTTCAATGGCCCTGGGCATGACCCTGAACGGCGCCGCCGATTCCACCTACGAAGCCATGAAAAATACGCTCGAGTTGGCAGGGCTGACTGAGACCGAGATCAATGAATCCTACCAAAGCCTCATAGCGTTATTGGTGGATTTAGACCCGGAAGTGGCATTCAAAATTGCCAATTCTATTTGGTACAGGGAGGGGCTGCCCGTCTATGAGGAATTTATCCAAACCAATAAAACCTACTTTGACGCAGAGGTGGCCGCCCTCGATTTTAACGACCCTAAAGCTGTGGATCGGATCAACGATTGGGTCAGCGAGAATACCAATGAATTGATCAAAAAGATCATTGAAGAAATTCCCGATGAAATAATCATGTACCTGATCAATGCCATATATTTTAAAGGGAACTGGCGGTTCGAGTTTGATCCTGAAGAAACACTGGAGGGTACTTTTTATAATGACAATGGCTCTGAATCCAGGCTGCCCATGATGAATCAATCGGACTTAAATGTCCCCTTGCTCAGTAATAGTGAAACAACAATCATAGACCTGCCCTATGGTGATTCCCTGTTTACCATGACGATTTTTCTCCCTGCCGATGACATTGATCAATTCGTCGCTGATTTATCTACACAAAAATTATCTGAATGGTATGGTCAAATCTATTCCACAAAGTTTAGTTTAACCATGCCCCGCTTCGAATTGGAATATGAAAAAAAGCTGAATGGAATTCTATCCAGTTTGGGGATGGAAGTTGCCTTCGACAAATGGAGTGCGGACTTTTCCCGCATTATGCCCATCAACAGTGGTATGAATTTGTATATCAGCGAAGTGAAGCATAAAACTTATATAAAGGTAGATGAAGAGGGAACCGAAGCGGCGGCGGTCACCAGTGTGGGTATAGGGGTCACATCTATGCCTCCCAGTATTATTATTGACCGTCCTTTTGTTTTTGCCATTCGCGAAAACCAATCAGGCGCCATCCTGTTCCTGGGGAAGATTCTTAAGCTCTAATTCAGGAGTTTTACTAAACTTTCAAAGTTTGATAAAGCTTATGCATTTTGACTTGACCAAGGAATGAAATGATGAACGCACACCCACCGGCTGGCAGGAAGTGAATCATTTCGAAACTATCGTTTCGCAACAATTCGTTCACTCATTGTTGCATTCCATTGGATTAAGCATTTCTTAGCTTTCGAAATAGTCTTCATTTGACTGCTAAACTGTATTCCTGTTCGACAACCATCCTTGGTTGTCGCAGTTCCCCGCGATTGTCCTCCAAACGTCAAGCAAGGATGCTTGACGAACTTAAAATCAATTTTAACGGTTTCTTTACACCTCTGTATAGTTTGTAACTTTACCGAATGAAAAAGTACCTCCCGGCCCTGGCTGTCATATTTGCTGCTATTCTTTGGAGTTTTGACGGGTTTATCAGGCAAAACCTGTTTACGCTCTCTTCCTTCCTGATTGTTACCCTGGAGCACGTGATCGGTGCGATCCTGTTTATGCCCTTGCTTTTCAAAGGCTGGCAGGAAATATCCTCATTGCATCAAAGGGGCTGGATCTCCGTATTGTGGATCAGCGTCTGCGGCGGTATCCTGGGGACTTTTTTCTACACCAAAGCCTTAAGTTATGTGAATTATATTGATCTTTCTGTTGTTGTCCTCCTGCAAAAATTCCAGCCTGTGTTTGCCATTGCCCTGGCCAGTGTTATTCTAAAAGAAAAAATCACATCCAAGTTTTTTATTCTAGCCGTCACGGCAATTGTGGGCGGATACCTGGTTACCTTTGGCACCAGTTCAATAAATGATTGGGATGACAAAACCATCATTGGCGCCCTACTGGCTTTACTGGCCGCTTTCAGTTGGGGCAGTTCTACCGTCCTCGGAAAACACGCCCTGAAGCGCCTGTCATTTACTACCGTCACGGCCCTGAGACTTTCTGTGACGGGAGCGGTGACCATGTTTGCCCTCGTTTCAACAGGACAATACGAAGCCGTAGCCGATATGACCTTATCCAATTGGGGATACATCGTTCTGATCGTTTTAAGCACCGGCTCCTTGGCCTTGTTCATTTATTATTATGGGCTCAACCATTTACCCGCCTCCCATGTGACACTTTATGAATTATTCTGGCCCCTATCCGCCGTTGCCATGGATTGGTTCATCCGCGGCAATATGCTGTCAACCGCACAGTGGTTTGGGGCAGCTTTGCTTTTAGGCGCCATCATTTTACTTACCAGGGAAGATAGCCGTGGCCAGACTCAGTCTCAGTGATCACCGCCACAATCTCGCCTTCAATATCGTCCATGAATTATTTTTTGGATTTGGTGTTGCATTCCATGATGTCTCCACAATTCTGCCTTTATTCTTAACCTTGCTTGGGGCTCCTGTCAGTGTGGCCGGATCTATGGCAGGATTATTTGCCATCCTGATTGCTGCTCCTCAATTAATCTCGGCCATCATGGCTCGGAATGTTCAGAATGTAAAAGCAGCCACCATCAAGGTTCATTTGACAATTTTACCTCCTATATTTTTAGCTGGATTTGTATTCGCTTTCTTTGCCCCCACCGGGCCCACAGCCTGGATGTTTTATTATACCTGTTTCATTTTTTATGCACTCGGCATTGGTTTTATCATACCGATTTGGGCTAATTTTTTAAAACTCGTAACAAAGCGGAAAAACCGGGGTACCTTTCTGGGCATTTCATTCATCGGGAACAGTGTGGGTGGGTTCATTGGGGGGATGGTTGTGAAAAAGCTCCTGGGAAGTTCAATTACCTTCCCGGCTAATTTTGGATGGGGATTCCTTATTTTATTTGGCGCCCTGATTATTAGCATTTCTTCATTCCTCTGGTTTAAAGTAAAGGATGTTGAAACGAATCAAAAAAGACGGACCATTCAGGATTTTATCCATGAGGCGAAAGTACTCCTAAAGACCAATCGAAATTTCAGGCGCTATGTTTACAGCCGCATTTTCTTAACAGCCCAGTTCCCTGCCATCAGTCTTTATGCTGTTTATTCAAGGGACATGTTTCATTTTGATGTAAGTGAAGCGGGGTTGCTCACGGCTGCCCGCCTGGTTGCCTTCGGTTTTGGCAGTATCATCGCCGGGCAGATCGGCGACCGGATTGGCCATAAATCATCCATGACATTTTGTTTTGCCTGCCATGCCCTCGCTATGGGAGTAGCCCTCACCGCCCAATCCATGATATGGGTATATGGCATTTTCATCTTTCTGGGATTGGCTCAGGGCGCCTTTATGCCGGCGGCCATGTCCCTAGTGTTCGATTTTGCGGGAGAGCAGGGGGACAATAAAATGATCATGGCCTTAATTGATACCATATTGAGTCCCTTTATCCTTATAGCCATCACCATCGGCGGAATCCTTAGTGAAACAGCTGGATTAACATTTCTGTTTCGTATTTTAGGCGCACTGATGCTGGCAGGATTTCTGATCATGATCTTCCTTGTTCGCGACCCGCATCATGAATCGGAAATGGCGCCAAATCATTAAATGTTTTTCTTGGATTTCTGAGGGTACGCACCGCAATTTTATCGATAGAATATGAAGTTTAGTCTCACCAAAGCAGTCCTTATTCTATCCTTTGCCTTTTTGGTCAGCGGGTGCAAAGAAGACCCGCAACGCCATTTAAAGCTGGGCAAATGGTACGCCCAAAAGGGGTTGGTGGAAGAAGCCATCCTGGAATTCCGGGAAGTGACCCGGCTTTACCCCGATTCATACAAAGAATTAAAAAGAGAGGACTTTCAGACTCTCAGCAAGGCCCATTATAATCTATCACTGATGTATACCAAAAAAGGGTGGTGGAATTATGCTTTAAAGGAAGCTGAAATTTGTTTTCAAATGCAGCCGACCAAGGATCATTATGACTTGGTCACGCTCATAAAACAAAGAGCCGAACTCGAAGAATCCGGCTCCTGATCAGTTCAAATTATTTAAAACGTAATTATGTAATAGACAGTTTACGTTTTAAATAATTACGTTTTAATCTTTCTAAATCGACCCTGAGCGGTGCTCGCCGCCGTCACAATAGATGATGGAACAGTTGATAAAATCCGCTTCCGGTTTTAGCAGCATTGAAATGGTTCCCGCCACATCTTCCGGCATCGTCGTGCGGCGCATGGGATTCCTGGCCTTGGTGCCTTCAACCCAATCTTCCCAGCGATCCGTAATCTTTGTCAGGGCCCGGGTAGGCGTTACGCCGGCCTGAACCGCGTTGGCGGTGACACCGAATTGACCCAACTCCCAACCGATCTGACGGATGATGGCTTCCATAGCCACCTTGGCCACGCTGACGGGGCCATACCCTTCCATGGCCAAATAATTTCCTTCACTGGTGAGACCCATAACGCGGGATCCTTGTCCTAACAATCCTTCCGCAAATAGTTTCTGGGTCCAATACAAAAGTGAATTCCCCATCACATGAACCGTCATATCCATCTGGCGCTGGGTGACGGGCTTTTCACCAAAGAAATTTGTGGTGGTGCCAAAAGCAATGGAATGCAAAAGAAGCTTTACCGGCTCGCCCCCCGTGATCTCCTTGATCTGGGGCAGGTACTTATCCATTGTTTCTTCCGCCGCGGCATTGGTGTTGAAATAGTGACAGCGGCCACCGGTTATTTCATTCACTTCAGCAATGGTTTCTTCGGCAATTTTTTTTGCTTCTCCACGATCAAAATGAAACGCAACTACGCCATAGCCATCTTTAGCTAATCTTTTGGCCGTTGCGGCGCCGTGACCGGTGGATCCACCTAACAATAATACCCATTCAGACATTTATTACTCCAAATTTAAAGTGTGAATTTAATGCTACATATTCTTCAAAAAAAATGAGATAGAAAACTTTCGGGAATTAAATATAGAAATAAAAGTAAATTTAAGGTTCTAATTGGAGAAATTAATGTCACGAAAAAGCAGTTTTACAAAAGAAGATTTACTTAACAGCGGATTGGGAAAATTATTTGGCATGGATAAAGGGAAACTCCCGATGCCTCCCATGCTGATGATGGACCGCATCACACATATCTCTGATGAGGGTGGAAAATACGGTAAAGGCAAAATTGTTGCAGAATTAGATGTCACCGACGATCTTTGGTTTTTCCATTGTCACTTTAAGGGTGATCCGGTAATGCCCGGATGTTTAGGCTTAGATGGTATGTGGCAATTGGTGGGCTTTTTTCTCACCTGGCTCGGCGGCAAAGGCCGTGGCCGTGCTCTGGGGGTAGGCGATCTAAAATTCAAAGGGCAAGTACGGCCTTATCATGAGAAGGTTACCTATAAAATCGATATTAAAAAGCTGCTTAAGCGCGGGGAAAAATACATGATCTGGGCCGATGGCGAATTGAGCACCGGCATTGACCGTATTATTTATTTCGCTAAAAATCTTCAGGTTGGACTGTTTGACAATCTCACCTATGATTTCGGCGGCGACCCTGCCCTGGATTCGTTTTAGACAAACCTGTTTAAACTCAACAGTAATTAGGATATTTTATGGCACTGCGATGCGGCATTGTGGGCTTGCCCAATGTGGGCAAATCCACCATTTTCAATGCCCTGACAGCATCCTCCGTCCCGGCGGAGAACTACCCCTTCTGCACCATTGAGCCCCACATGGGGATCGTCCCCCTCCCGGATAAACGCCTCACGGAATTGGGAACGATTTTCAAACCGGAAAAAGTCACTCCCTCCACCGTGGAGTTCACAGATATTGCCGGTCTCGTCCGCGGCGCAAGCCAAGGGGAAGGGCTGGGGAACCAATTCTTAAGCCAGATCCGTCAGGTGGCCGCCATCATCCATGTGGTACGGTGTTTCGAAGATGAGAATGTCACCCACGTGGAAGGAAACGTTGATCCCGTCCGGGATGCGGAACTGATCGAAACAGAACTTCTCTTGGCTGATTTGGAGACACTGGAAAAAAGTGTGAATAAGCTTACCAAATTGGCCAAAAAAGAGAAAAGCACCCAGAAAGAGTTGGATGTGGTTTCAAGGCTAAAGGCGCATTGCGATGCGGGAAATATGGCCAGGACTTTTGAGGCGGAAGAAGATGAATTGGCCACAGTTCGCAGCCTATTTCTTCTCACCCGTAAACCCATTTTATATGTGGCCAATGTGGATGAAGATGAAATCACCCACGACAAACGGAATCCCCACGTTCAGGCCCTTTTTGATTTTGCCAAAAAAGAAAACAACATCGCCATACGACTATGCGGCAAGATTGAACAGGAAATTGCCGTCCTTGACGATGAAGGCAAGGCCATGTTCCTAGAGGAATTCAACCTCCCCGAGCCGGGCCTGAATAAATTGATCCACGCCGGATTTAGCCTGTTGGGACTGGAAACCTATTTTACCGGCGGCCCCAAGGAAGTGAGGGCCTGGACCATCAAACAAGGCGCATCGGCCCCGGAGGCAGCTGGTGAAATCCATACCGATTTCCAGCGCGGGTTCATTAAAGCGGAGGTGATCAAATATGATGATCTGGTTCGTCTTGGTTCTGAAAAGAACGTAAAAGAAGCTGGCCTCGCCCAACTTCAGGGTAAAGAATACACAGTCCAAGACGGTGATTGTATTTACTTTCATTTCAATGTGTAGCAAAAATGATTGGATGATTGACTTTATGAATGATTGTAAAATGTCTAATTTGGTTCCTCCAATGATTCAGCCAATCATTCTATCGTTCAATCAAGGGCTTTAATCCCATGTGGTTCTTCATGATTCTTTCATACATAATGGTTGGCGTTTCAGGGATAGGTCTAATCCTGATCGGCCTGAACCATTATTTTCACTTTTGGGCCCAAAACCATATTACCCTGGATTTGTTGATCAGTATTATATTTGTCGCATCCCAAACATTAGTAATGTTCTTTTTTGTGGGAACCGGTGTCAATGTCCGGGAGTATCTTGATTCCCACACCAAGGTGGAAAAGGATCTTTGCCAACAGATGTTTGCCATTAAAAGAAAATTATATCCACCCACCATGATGGTGACAATCCTGTTTATGGCCATGGTCATCCTAGATGGTGCCTTCTTCCTGGGGAAAGTATCGGAATGGTGGTTTCATGTTTTATACATTTTAACTGTTTATTATTATGTGAAAGCCACCTCCGTACAGCACAAATCCTTTAAAGAAAGTACGGAAATCATACTGGCTATGACTGAAGTGGAACGAACCGATTCCTGAAGATTCCTTTTGTCGGTTTGCATTAATTTTGCATAAATCATGAAAAGATCTGTTTTCACCATTTTAATCCCTCTATTGATCCTGGGTTGTGCCCGGAATGAACCTGGTTGGTCCACGGGTCAGGTCTTCCGCGTTGAAAAACTTGGCGATCCTGTTGGCAGCGGAAATTCCGGCTTCACTGAAATGGATCCAGCTGAAACCGGCGTAAAAGCCGCCAATCAAATTGGCGAAAAGGAGGTGCTGAAAAATCAGCATTTGATGCATGGCTCCGGGGTTGCTCTGGGGGACGTCAATGGCGACGGATGGGTGGATATTTATATACCGAGGATTCGTGAATCTAATTTTCTCTACCTCAACAAAGGGGATTGGATATTTGAAGATGTAACCGCTTCCGCGGGTGTAGTCTGCAATGGGCGTTATTCAAACGGATCCACTTTTGCCGATGTGGACGGGGATCGGGATTTAGATTTGATCGTTACAGCCCTGGGGGGACCCAACAGTGTATTTATAAATGATGGTTCGGGTAAATTTTCCGAAAGGAACCTGGATTCTTTTTTAACCCGCCCCGGAAGTACATCATCAGCCCTTGCAGATGTGGACAACGACGGTGATTTAGACCTGTATATCACCAACTACAAACGCTTGGCCATGCGGGATTCCCTGCCGCCCCCAGCCATCAGTTTTGAAAATACACTCATGGAGATCACCAACAACCGCTGGATCGTCATGCCGCCTTTCAATAAGGAATATGAAACCAAGGTGGTGGATAATATCCTTCTGCGATTCGAAATGGCGGAGGTAGATCAATTTTATCTCAATGACGGAAAGGGCAATTTTAACCTAATTGATATTACCCAAAGCCATTTCACCGATGAGAATGGTGAGCCCATCCAAGACCATCTTCGGGATTGGGGCTTAATGGCCCAGTTCAGGGATATCAACAATGATACCCACCCGGACCTATATATCTGTAATGATTTTGAAAGCCCTGATAGAGCTTGGATCAATAATGGCGACGGCACATTTCGGGCCTTGGCCAATTTGGCGGTTCGCCATACGAGTAATTCATCCATGGCGGTGGATTTCTCAGATTTAAACCAGGACGGCAACACAGATTTCTTTGTTACTGATATGATGAGCCAATCTCACATCCTGCAAAAAACACAAATGGGCACCATGGCGCCGACCCCACTTTCCATTGGAGAAATTGATAACCGCCCCCAGTATATGCACAATACGCTTTTCCTCAACCGGGGCGATCATACTTTTAGCGAAATTTCCCAATTCAGCAACACACAGGCTTCTGAATGGTCTTGGGCCAGCATGTTTATGGACGTGGACCTGGATGGGCATGAGGATATGCTGATTACCACGGGCCACATGTATGATGTCCAGGATTCCGATTCAAACCAAAAGCAGAAAGACGCCCTGCCCAAAGTGACCTCTTTCGATGAATATAAAAGGATGCTTTTTGAATATCCTACTTTGGAGCTGAAAAATATTGCATTCAAAAATAAGGGCAATCTCAAGTTTGAAACAGTTGCAGACGGGTGGGGACTGGGATTAGATAAAGACATCTCTCATGGGATGGCTTCTGCAGACCTGGATAATGACGGGGACCTTGATATTGTTACCAACCGCTTAAATCAAACTGTCGGTTTATTTCGAAATAATACAAATGTCCCAAGGGTGGCAATCAGACTTAAAGGGAATAAAGGAAATACGTCGGCCGTGGGCGCAAAGGTTATATTAAAGGGCGGTCCTGTGGTACAATCCAGAGAAGTGATTGCCGGGGGCCGCTATCTTTCCGGGAATGATCCTCTCCAGGTTTTTGCCGCCGGAGATAATTATATGACTGCTGAAATCCAATGGCGGGACGGTACCCAAACAGTTGTCGATTCTATTGAAGCAAACAAATTATATACTATTCGTCAAATCAATACGTCTCCTTCGCTGTCACCACAAAGTTCAGTTGAGCCAATTTTTACTGACGCCAGCAACCTTCTCAACCATTCCCACCATGAAGATCCTTTCGATGATTTTTCTCACCAGAGTTTACTCCCAAACCGGTTCAGCCAACTGGGCCCGGGGGTCATTTGGATGGATGCAGATGAAGATGGGGATGAAGATATTTTCATTGCCGGCGGGCGGGGCGGCTCCATTGACCATTTTGAAAATAATGACGGCCAATCCTTTACGCCCTTCTCTGTTGTAAAAGACCTGAACCAGGACATTGCCACAATCCTCACTTCCGTTGATAAAGAAGGAAACAAGGGCATCCTTACGGCCAAGGGCAATTTTGAATCGGCTGAGGCGACGGGTAGTTTTATATCCACCTATTCCAAAAAATCCCAGGATGAATTTGAAAGCCTGAAACATATGATTGGCCCCATGTCCCAGGCGGATGTGGACGGGGACGGGGATCTGGATCTTTTTGCCGGCGGCCGTGTCATCCCGAACAAATACCCGAAACCCGCATCCTCAGTATTATATAAAAATGAAAATGGAAGGCTGATCCCCGATTCAAAGAACGCCGCCCTTTTTACGGATATTGGCCTCGTCTCAGGCTCTGTATTCAGTGACATAGATAATGATGGTGATCCTGATCTCATCTTGGCATTGGAGTGGGGACCGGTCACGGTTCTTCAAAATAATGATGGCCGCTTCAAAGATGTAACATCCAATATGAACCTGGCCCAATTCAAAGGGTGGTGGAATGGGGTCGCCACCGGCGATTTCAATGGAGACGGCCTTTTAGATATTGTGGCGACGAATTGGGGTGTAAATACCAAATATCATTTTAGCCCGGACCATCCCCGAAAAGTGTATTTTGACGATTTTGATAACAACAATGTACTCGATATTGTTGAAGCCCACTATGATGATGATTTTCAGGATCTTGTGCCGGAACGTGGTTTTTCCTGTATATCCAACGCCATGCCTTTTGTCCGGGAAGAGAAGGAAACGTTTCTTAATTATGCCCAATCTTCTCTCGGGGATATTTTCGGCAATTCCTTAAATACAGCCCCCTACCTTGAAGCGAATACACTGGAGAGTATGGTTTTCATCAATAATGGAAATGGCTTTGATCCGGTTATTTTGCCCTTTGAGGCCCAGATTACAACAGCCATGCACGCCGGTGTGGCGGACATGAATGGGGACGGCCATGAGGATATTTTCTTGAGTCAAAACTTTTTTGCCGTTCAGAGAGAAACGGATCGGAATGATTCAGGCCGGGGGTTGGTCATCTTAGGGAACGGCAAGGGAGAATTCAATGCATTGCCGGGGCATGAGAGCGGTATTTTGGTTTATGGTGAGCAGCGGGGCGCCGCCTTTGCCGATTTTGACCGGGATAATCGAATTGACGTTTTGGTCTCCCAGAATGGCGCCCAAACTAAATTGTTCAGAAATATAAACAGCAAACCGGGTTTGCGCGTCCGCCTCAACGGCCCAACCCAAAACCCCTTCTCATTCGGGGCGAAAGTTCGAGTAAAATATAGTTATGGATCTTTAGGTCCCGTTCGCGAAATTCAATCGGGCTCAGGGTATTGGTCCCAGAATTCTCCCGTTCAAATTATGGGAATCGAAGGTGAGGCCACCCATATAAAAGTACAATGGCCCGATGGTTCTAAAGCCACCGAGCCATTAAAAGGGAATTCAGTTACGCTAAGTTATCCCCGGGACTAGTTTCCCAATTCTTTATTTCATCAAAATCATCTTGCGGTTTTGAGTGAAGACCTCACCACTCTCTGTTGATACAGCTGTTAGCTTGTAAATATAAATTCTAGCCGGCATAGCATTCCCTTTTTGGTCTTTTCCGTTCCAAGTGACTTGTTTGTAGCCCGGCTCTTCTCTATTGTTAATCCAACTGAATATTTCACTTCCCAGAAGGTCATAAATCACCAATGATACCGAGCTGGCTTCAGGAAGACTATACTTGATCATCGTTGAAGGGTTGAATGGATTGGGATGGTTCGGCTCTAAAGCGAAGGCCTTGGGAATCGGATTAATTATATCTGTAATCTCATCCCCCATCTTGTTAAGGGATTCTCCCCAAGTTGGCTGGTAATCCGATCGATTAGATTCATTACTGGAATCATCCACAGCGGATACATAATA
>CAYFJU010000054.1:0-22015 GCA_964343505.1 uncultured bacterium | reverse complement strand
CCTTCCACTTAAACAAAATTACTCAATCAATGAGAAGTTAAACATACGATGACAAGCCTTTTGTTTTAAGTCTACGATCCCGATTGATCAGGGACAAAAGAAATATCAAATTGCTTCGAACACGCCTGTTTCTTTATTCTTTTTTACTTTATCATAGTCAAAACAACGGCCATTCATAGCGATGTAAACTCCATGAGGCAGGCTCTGGACAAATCCCAAGGCGCTCCCCAGATTAAAGAGTCCGTCTGAACTGCCGAATTTATAGGGAATCATAGCGCCCGTCAGCACAATCGTTTTTTCTAATTGGGCATCGGCCAATAGACGGCCGGTCTCCGTCATGGTGTCGGTCCCGTGGGTGATGACAATTTGATCTTCTTCTACATGCCGACAATTCTCGAGGACCAGTTTCCGATCATCGTCGGTCATTTCAAGGCTGTCAACCATCATGAGGGTGCGGATGTTTACATCTAACCTGGAGCGCCCCAATTCCAGCATTTCACGCATGTGAGTATCTTTAAAAAAAAGCTTTCCGGTGATTTCGTCGTATTCTTTATCAAAAGTGCCGCCGGAGATGAAGATGTGAATGCTCATAACTTCGTAATTACTTAATACGTAAAACGTAATTAAAAACGCCGTTACGTTTTAAATAATTACGTTTTACCCTCATAATAACTCCAACACATTCTCAGGGGGACGGCCCATCACTGCCTTATCCCCCTTCACTACAATGGGGCGTTCCATAATTTTGGGATATTTCGTCATGGCTTTCACCAGCGCATCGTCATCATCTAATATGCTCGCAATGTCATTTGCTTTATAATCCGCTTCTCCTTTTCGTACAAATTCAAGCGGACGTTTCCTTAGCTTTTGAGCAAGGGACTGAAAATCCTCTGCTGAAGGTATATCCTTCAAATATTCTATAATTTTCGGTTCGATACCATTGTCACGCAACAGCTGGAGGGTCTTCCTGCTCTTGCCTCAGCGGGGGTTGTGGTAAATCGTGAATCCGTCCATTTATGGTCCATCCTTTCTCTAAGTGGGTTTGATTTAAAGTGCAAATTACAGGGTTCCCACTGTCTGGTCAATGGGCTAAATCCTACTAGATTCAGTGTCATTTCGACAATTAGAATTGAACCCAAGAAAAGGTTATATTCCCGCCCTACTTTTAATAGATTTATTAAAGATTCTCCATCAACCTGCTCAAAAGCCATTCAATTAATTTCCCAATTAAACATTAGATTTAAAATATGAAAAAACTTTTTACACACAATAATTCTTTAATCACAGAATTCATTTTTATCCTTTCGGGCATCGTAACAGGGATTGCCTCCCAAATGCAGTGGTTCACCAATCGGTGGGATCCCTATACTTCTTCATTCTTTGATTTTGCTAATAGTATTTATTGGGATAAATACCAAATGACGACTCGGTTATTTGCTTCCCCAATTGTTATGGTCTTATTCTTTTATATACTGAATAAATTGATTCGCTGGGTCCTGTTTAGGTTTCCCCTATTCCAGTCCATAAAACAAGAATTCATTAAAAGTGATAAACTCATTTTTTCTGTATTTGGATTTTCTATTTTAGGCTTTTTTGGTATTTATCTTGATCTGGCTGGTTTGTTCATAATCTTTCTCCTAGGCCAATTGATTCTTGCTTACCGTCTCGTTGACACGAATAAAAACAACTTATTCTCGGGCTTCCTCCTGAAAAACAGATTATTATTGGTCCTTTTTCTATTTTCCGGATTTTCTGCATTGATCTACCAAATTGTTTGGCAGCGTGCACTTTTCCAGGCCTTTGGTGTAAACATTGAATCTGTAACAATCATCGTATCCATTTTTATGCTGGGTTTGGGGATTGGATCCCTGACAGGTGGTCTATTGTCGAAAAGATTCCCGAGACACTTACCACACATGTTTGTTATTTGCGAATCAATAATTGGACTGTTTGGTATTTTCAGTTTAGAGTTAATCAGCGTCATTACCCAGGCGACTATTCATAGTTCTTTATTAACTATTTCTGTTGCCACTTACGGATTGTTATTTATTCCAACCATGTTCATGGGGGCAACACTGCCTATTTTGGTCAGTTATTTATATCAGTCATATCAAAACGTCGGTAAATCAATATCCATCCTATATTTTATTAATGCATTGGGTTCTGCAATTGCCTGTTTTGTTACCGCTTATGTAATCTTTCTTTTTACGGGTCTGAAGGGCGCTACATACTTGGCGGCCTTCATTAATTTAGCAGTGGCCTTTTTAGGTTATAAGTATATCGAAAAAAGGGTGGTGGCTGGTTCGGTTAAAAATATATCAGAAACAACATCGGTGGAATCAAACCCGGGCAATAAAGGGACTTTGCGTTATGTACTGATTTTGTTTATTTCACTATTGGTTGGATATGTCTCTTTGAGCCAAGAGATTTTATGGATACGCCTTATTTCTTTTGCAACAGGTGGAAAGGCCACGGTCTTTTCCTTAGTCTTGGGTTTTTTCCTGATTGGAATTGCCCTTGGGTCACTCAAGGCAAACCAAATTTGTGAAAAATATAAGGACCGGGTTTTAAATATAATTGCGATGTTTATCATTGCCTCATCTCTATCTTATTATCTGTTGGTTCCCTTGGTAGGCAAATTGATTGGGTTGATCGGTGAGGGGGGCATTCCCTTCATGTTTTTTGGTGTCGGGTTTATCGCATTTTTAACCGGAGCCGTTTTCCCGATGTTATCCCACTATGCAATTACCACCTATTCCCATGTTGGCTTTTCAATGTCATGGGTATATTGTTTTAATATTATTGGATCCACGGCAGGGTCATTGATCACGGGATTCTTTCTACTAAACATTTTTGCCATTGAACAGAATATTTTATTCATTAGTGTTTTTTATTTTATCTTCGGCGCCATATTGTGGTTTGTTTCAAAACGAAATCACACAATAAAACGACCTACCCTTATAAGCGTTGGGATCATTTCCCTAATTTTATTTTTATCTTATAAACCATTGTATTTCAACCTCCTTGAGCGGCTTTACCATAAACATAAATACACCAATGACAGCACATTTATTCACCAAAACCAAAGTCGGCATGGTATAATAAGCGTTATCAAACAGGATGGCGGGGATGATGTCATTACCGGCGGTGGCATTTATGACGGCAGGTTTAACACAGACTTGGTTAACAATAGGAATATGATAGACCGGGCTTATATGTTTGCAGCCCTCCACACAAAACCAGCGGACGTATTAGAGATTGGTTTAAGCAGCGCCTCCTGGGCAAGGGTGCTTGCTGATCATGCAGAAGTAAAAAAGCTAGACATCGTTGAAATAAACCCAGAATATTATGATGTTATTCAACATTATCCGGAACAGCTATCAATTTATGACGATCCAAAGGTCCAGGTCTATTATGACGACGGCAGGAGATGGCTCAAAAGAAATCCGGATAAAAAATATGACTTCATTTTAATGAACACGTCTTTCCACTGGCGTGATCAAATAAACAATTTGGTGTCCAAAGAGTTTTTAGAAATTTGCAAGGCGCACTTAAATGAGGGCGGCGTCCTCTATTATAATTCCACCAGTTCTCTGGATATCCCCTTTACAGCATCCCATGTGTTTAAATATGTAACACGTTACCGGAATTTTGTAGCAGCCAGTGATTCCCCTTTTCCGATTGATTTTGAAAAAAAGAAAAACAGCCTCCTAAAATTCAAATACCACGGCAGTCCAATTGTAGATTATCAAGATGAAAAATTGATGGAAGTGATCAATCAAATGGCCACCACAAATACAGAAAATAAACGTACACGGTTTTTTGACCTCCGTGATCAGTTAAGTATAATCACCGATGATAATCTGGCTAGCGAATTCAAAACGAGAAAAAAGTTTTATGCCCCTTCCAAAAGCTGGTTACAGCTTTGGGGGTTTTAATTCTTTAAATAATCGTTTGATCAACGCCACACCCAACAATGGGGCTGCATCCTGCTCTTGCCTCAGCGGGGGTTGTGGTAAATTATGAATCCGTCCATTTATTGCCACTTGAATCCAAGTCAATCCTTTCTCAGGATAGTTGGAATTTGATACGCAAGTTGCAGGCTTAATACCTGTGCGGTCAATCGGCCATAATAAAATCTTTCTTTGCCATAAATTGCCATTTGGTACACATTAATATGGTACAAACTACCGTAATCGTTGGAGTGGCTTGGCAGAAAAAGAACGTTTTTTTAAAATAAAAGATGTGTCCATATTGATATAAAAATTTTTGTAAGTTTCCATATGAACCATAGTGCAACTTAAATTTTCTGTTAAGGGTAAAATAAATGTTATACGATGATATTAACATCACAAAAAGAAAGACAATAACAAACGGAGTTAAATACGATTATTTTATATATAACATGCTGTCACTTGAGCGTGAATTTTCAGGTGGGAAATTTGGAAAAGGAGACACTGTAATCAGCAAGGTGAATGTTTACAAAATGATGGATGATGAAACCGGAGAAATGCTTGATGTAAAGCTCAGGATTTCCAAAAAAATTAGTGAAGCCATGGATGGATTTGAACCTGAGGAGAGTAAAAAAGTATTCAAAAAGTGTATAAAAGAATTAGAAAAAAGATGTTCAGATCTGGTAAAAACTTAGTTTTTAGGTGAAGTAGTGTTTTGCAACTATAATTTAATTGGTTGATAAAGCCTCCATTTGGGAGGCTATATTTTATAAAGTCTACCTTATTTCTGACGCCAAATCATCAACGATCTTCCTCGCAACAAGTCTGCTCTTTTTATAGCGGGAAAAGGGTGAATCATTTTCATTATACATGGAGATTACATATACCCCGACCCAATCGGTTGAAGTGGTGGCCCGGTCAAAATCAGGTGCAACCGTTGTTCGAACGCCTCCGGACATGGACTCCCGCGTTTCAAAGGGTTTTCTAATCGTAGGGTCATGCACCGTCTCATTTGAATAACTTTGGTCCTGAAGAATCACGAAAGAATCAAAGCCTCGTTCCAAAGTCAACTCGGCACAACGGAATAGGAGCATCTGTGTAATTTTATCGGTGGCGGTATGCTGGTTGCCGTAGAACCGAACCTCAATCATATTTTCACCAACGGTTACTTCTTCATAACCACCCATGGCGTTTCGCGGTCCATACACTGAGGCGCAGGCCGATAAAAAGAGCGCCGTAAAAAAGCCGCTAAGGGCCTTATGTGGGACTGGTGCTTTCATCAGTCGGAACTTAACACCAACTTATTATTCAATACTTAATATTTCGCCGACTCACCCTTCTCGCACGAATTCCGCTGGCCGGTTCCCGGGCAATTGCGCCAACGACTGAAAATCCTCTGCCGATGGCACATCCTTTAGGTTTCCAATTATATTTGTTCGATACTGTCGTCACGCACCAAGTTGAGGGTCTCCCGGCTCTTCCCTCAGCGGCGGTTGTGGTAAATGAAGTCACCGGTCATTTCTTTTTCATTCCTCAAAAGTGCAAGTTTATTTTAGCGTAAATTTTGTGTAATAAACACACAGCTAAAATCAGGACTAAATGAATTCAACAGTCTGTTTAAACAGTGAATTGAAATCCAAACTCCCCCACCGCTTTCAGGCAATCTTGGAGGATATATCACCAAGATTTGAAACCGAACGGCGGAATGGAGGCAGTATTAAAATGATCAAACGACTGCTCCGTCAGCACCCCATCTGTTAAAAATGAATACGCTTGAACTTTTCCCATTACAGATCGTTGCCTATCCGTTGAAAAAAGTCCCCCTGCACATATTTGAAGAACGGTACAAAAGACTTATCAATACATGTATCAAAGCTGATCAACCGTTTGGTTTGGTTTTTCGAAGCAAAAAGTCCCTCGCAAAGTTCGGTTGTACACTGCGAGTAACCGAAGTCTTAAGCCGCTATCCAGGTGGAGAACTCGATATCATGACTCAAGGCGAGACAATTTTTAGTATAAAATCCAAAACATTCCATGGGAATTTGATGGTAGGCAGGGTAGAATTTCTTGAAGATATTCACGATGCCACAAGAAAAGAAATTGAGGATGTCCGCGAGAAATATTTGCGCCTCCTCGTGCTCAATGGTGTCTCAGAGGATATTGAAAGGCATCTGAAAAAACACCTTTCTTTCGAGTTGATCGAATACATCCAACTACCGGACAACTTGGAACTGATGCTAATTTCAACCCAGTCAGAAAAAATCCGCTTAAAAATCATTATAGATGTATTCGATCAAATGTTGGATGCAGATAGCCGACTGACTAACACCAAACTTTTTGAAGCTTAAGCTGAACTTATGACGCTAATACTTCGCCGGTTCCCCTTCTTTCGGCGTTGAAGTTTTAATGAAATCCCGAATATCCTGATTGGCCTGTTTCAGGTCCTCTTTGCGCAGGTACATCATGTGACCGCTGCGGTAGCCCTTGAAGCTCAGGCGCTCTTTCATGCGGCCGCTGGGGTCTAAGCGCCACAGGGTATATTTTGCATCAAAATATTTGGTGGCGCCGTCGTAGTAACCGGACTGGATCATGGTATAGAGGAAGGGGTTCTGTGCCATGGCCTGGCGCAGGTTTTCGCCTGTCCGGTTGTTGGAACTGTCCCAGGGACGCACAGGGCCAAACATATTGTATTTCACATCTGTGTTGAAATTCAGCACATTCTTGTAATAGTAATTGATCGCCGGCGTAAACGAATGCAACCAGGAAGTCAGTTCTGAGTTGAAGTCCGGCCGTTCGCCCCCCTTTGTTTTGTCAATGCCCTTATAGCGGGAATCCAGGCGACCCACGGTGAAGCCTTCCACCCGCAGGAGTTCTTTCCAGAAAAAGGAAGAGGGCACATCCAGGTTATAAGAAAGAATGGCCTCCTTGGATATCCCGGAATAACGCGCCATTTTGGCTGCGGCTGCAATTCGCTCTGATTCATCTACGAATCCGCCTTTGGCAATAACGGCCATGAGTTCATTTACGGCATAATCCTCTGATTCGGCCAATACGTCCAAGAGGTCCTTCCGTTGGAGGTCTGCCGGCAGCTTGTTGTGGTACCAGGCGGCGGCTGTAAAATAAGGAACACGCAACGCCGCGCCCACCGGCCCGGCACGTCTGCCACTGCCGGAGTCAATTCCTAGTTCGGTTGGCGAAACCAATATCACGCCATTGAGGTACATCCACTGGCGGCCCTGGAGGGCGTAGGCCAGGCCGGACACACGGGTGGTTCCATAACTTTCGCCGATGAGATATTTTGGGGATTCCCACCGGTTTACCCTTTGAATGAATGTATTGATCCACTCCGCCAAATATTTGATATCCGCATTCACGCCAAAGAAGGTTTCCTTTTTGGCGTCTTTATCTACGATGCGAGAATAGCCCGTGTTCACAGGATTTACATAAACAATATCCGCCACATCCAAGATAGAGTGGGGGTTACTTTTCACGCCATAGGGCTGAATGGGGAATCCTTCATCATCCACTTTCAGGATTTTTGGTCCGGTATAGGCCATATGCATCCACACCGACCCTGAACCGGGACCGCCGTTGAATGAAATCATAATTGGCCGCGCGGCGCGGTTCTTCACATCGGATCGTTCATAATAGGTGTAATGGACATAAGCGATGGGTTTTCCTTCTGCGTTCCATACGGGCTGTGTGCCGGTTGTGGCTTGGTATTCAACACGCTGGCCTTTGATCGTGGTTTTATGCGTTGTGACCACAGTTGTATCGGCCGGTAATGATCGGCTCTGGGCCGTCAATATTCCGGCTAACAACACCATCGTTATCGATTTGTATTGCATATTTTCCTCCTCAAGAAATTATTCAACTAAAAGTTATCCGATTGCCTATATGCCTCAATCACGGCCAACTCACCGGCTTTCCCCGGTTTTGAATTCCCATGCTCCATACCCAAAATGCCTTTGAACCCCTTGCCGTGGATATGCTTGAACACATTCAAATAATTGATCTCACCGGTGGTGGGCTCTTTCCGCCCCGGGTTATCGCCGATCTGGAAATAGGCAATCTCATTCCAGGCTTTATCTATATTAGGAATCAGGTTGCCTTCCGTGATCTGCTGATGATAAATATCGAATAAAATCTTGCATGATGGGCTGTCCACCGCCCGGCATATCGCGTAAGCCTGGGGGATCTCTGTTAAGAATTGTCCCGCATGGTTGGCCCACCAGTTTAATGGCTCTAACACCATAATGAGTCCATGAGGCTCCAAGACTTCACTGGCCCGACGCAGGGCTTCAACAACATTTGCAGTCTGATAGGCCATTTCTTTTTTTAAATCCACATGGCCAGGAACCACTGTCATCCACGTGGCATTCACACGCTTTGCTACTTCCAAGGAGTCCTTCACATTCTGGACAAATTCATCATGAAGCGTCTTATCACCGCTGGTGAGGTTGGGTTTGCGCCAATAGATTTGATGGGCCACGAAGACACCCATGGTCATGCCCAACCGTTCCATTTTTTTGGCAATCTTTTTCTGCATATCCACCGGCCGGCCTTTCATGCCGTTATCTTCCAATGAACGGAATCCATGATCATACATGAATTGTAATTGGTCAACTGGATCATCACCGGCGTTGTGTTTAAACATGCCGAAATGGGGCGCATAGTTCAGATTAAAGGGCTTGTCTGAAAGGGATTTTTCAGCCAGGGATTTAGCGATTAAGCCGCTGGTAATGAATGGGGCTGAGGCGAGGGCCGCGCCTTTTTTAATAAATGATCGTCTTTTCATGTTTTACCTATATGATGTAACACCGGGAATGGGGATAGGATAATTTCCGTCTTTATCAGGTAATACCGGTGCGGTGTCGCTGAAAGAATGGAGTTCGGGAACCAGTTTATGGTCGAAAGCCATAGCTTCATCCCAGGTGATTACCTGCCCGGAATAGGTAGCCATTCGCCCAAGGATGGCCGTCATGGTTGCTTCTGCGCCGCGTGCTGTATCATCTAAGCGATGTTCACCAGCTTTAATTGCGGCGAATAATTCATTGTGCTCTTGCTGGTAAGGGTTTATATCGCCTTCTCCATCATGTTCATAGACCACTTTCCCGCGCTTGTTCTTCATCAATCCATAATGACCGCTATTTACCGTAACACTGCCTCTCGCTCCCTGAAAAACTTCTTCCACCCGGTTCATACATCCTTTTTGATGACGGCACTGGCTGGCTACAACCTGACCGTCGGGATAAGTGAACTCCACAAAATGATGGTCAAATATCTGACCATGATTCGGACCTTTACGCACTTCCCGGCCGCCCATGCCCTGAGCCGATACGGGCGTAGCGCCTATGAACCAGTTAGCCACATCAATATTGTGAATATGCTGTTCCACAATATGGTCACCGCAAAGCCAGTTGAAATAGTACCAGTTTCGCATTTGGTATTCCAATTCAGTTTGGCCGGGCTGCCGTGGCTTTACCCATACACCTCCGCTATTCCAATAAACTTGCCCGGAAACAATATCCCCAATCTTCCCACGGTCGATTTTGTTTTTCACCGATTTGTAATTACGCTGATAATGGCGCTGGAGGCCGACAACCACATTCAATTTTTTTCGACGCGCTTCTTTCCCAGCGGCCAATACTTTTCGAATACCCGCCACATCCGTTGCCACGGGCTTTTCCATGAATACGTGTTTATCCCGGCTGATGGCATATTCAAAATGGAGGGGGCGAAAGGCCGGTGGCGTGGTGAGAATAACAACATCCGCCATATCAATCGCTTGCTTATATGCATCAAACCCTATAAAAATGGTTTCACGGTTCACATTGATACGGTCTGTACCTTCAAATTTTTCCATGAGTGTTTTGGCGCATTCTTCCGCCCGGTCCCCAAAGGCATCTGCCATGGCGACCAACCCCACATCCGGGTCTGCTTCTAGTGCCTGTGCGGCCGCACCAGTCCCGCGCCCACCACAACCTATGAGGGCCACCTTGATCTTACCTGCCGTGGATACCAGTTTTTTTGAACCGGCTGGGAGGCGGCTCATTAATAATCCTGCTGCTGTGATTTTTGCAGAATGTTCTAAAAAACTGCGTCTGTTTATGCTGTCATTTTGTTTACTCATAAAACCTCAATATTCTTTTTTAGGCCGAACCCACAATTTATGTAACCCCTTCTGGGGTGGCTCATTTCGCGGACGAACTATACGAAATCCAATATGGGTGGCGTCTGTATGCCACCATAAACTTTTCGGA
Organism: uncultured bacterium; assembly: GCA_964343505.1. GTDB lineage: Bacteria > Fidelibacterota > Marinisomatia > Marinisomatales > TCS55 > TCS55. Next base: position 11,799 of record CAYFJU010000054.1, on the reverse strand, counting down.
ATTTGGGGGTCACGCTGTTTCCAGACACGTGTTGAATATCCTCTGGCGGCAGAACGAAGCCGGTCCGGCTCATCCTTAAATGATCCGCCGCGCACTACCCTGGGATAGAGCGCTCTATTCTTTTTAATTGGATTTTTTACCCCCTCCTCCCATGCAATATAGGCCTCAGAATCATAACTGTCCAACACCCATTCCGCCGCATTCCCATGCATATCGTATAAACCGTATTGGTTTGGTTTCTTTAATCCGCCTTTATGCAGTTTGCCGTTACTGTTGCCTTCATACCATGCATATTGATTAATCTGCCGAGTCTTTGCCCCAAAGGAATAGGCGGTGGCCGTGCCTCCCCGACAGGCGTATTCCCATTCCGCCTCAGTGGGCAGGCGATAATAGTGCCCCGTTTTGGCGGTGAGCCATTTACAAAATTGGGAGGCTGCATACTGGGTGACGTTAATCATGGGGAGGCCATTCTTATTATAGTTTACATAAGGCGGTGTGGCGCCGGAGACGCCATCAATATCCAAATCTATATTTCCCTTTGTTGTGGCGGCATGGTCAATCTTTCGGTTCAAAAAAAGTTCATAAATATCCCAGCTGATTTCAACCTCGGCCATCCAGAAATCATCTACGGTCACATCATGAACCGGGCCTTCATCTTTTTTACGGTCCTTTTCCCGTTTGGGGCTCCCCATCTGGAATGTGCCTCCCTTGATAGGAACCATATGGATTTTAAATTGAGAGCCGCTTATATCTTGATCGTATACATTAAAGGCTGACGCTTGGCCTGAAACCCGGTGAACTACCAAGATCAAGCCCAGCACTAAAAATATTCGCATATTTTATACTTTCTTTGATATCTCTTCGAATGGTTTTTTGGTGATTTCCGGCACTTCTGCATCATCGGCGGGGTAACCAACCGGAATCAGTAAAAACGCTTTTTCATTGGATGGCCGATTTAAAATCTCCCCCAAAAAATTCATGGGACTCGGTGTATGAGTTAAGGTTGCCAATCCGGCGTTATGGAGGGCGGCCAACAAAAACCCGGAAGCGATCCCCACCGATTCATTTACATAATAATTCTTCCGTTGACTGCGGTCATCCTCAACGTCATAAATCTGGCGGAACACCACAATTAAATAGGGCGCAATTTCTAGAAACGGTTTATGCCAGTCCGTACCGAATTGGTTTAAGTCTTCCAGCCATTCTTTGGTGGCGCGATGACCATAAAATTGTTTTTCTTCTGCCTCCGCCGCTTTCCGTATCTTGCGTTTAACAGTTGGGTCTTGCACAACCACAAACTGCCAGGGTTGCTTATTGGCCCCCGAAGGTGCAGAGGCAGCCGTTTTGATACAATTTTCTATTATACCGATTGGCACCGGCCGATTGGAGAATTCCCGCACAGACCGGCGTTTAGCAATTTCATCCAAGAATGTTTCAGACCGAGACCGCATTTCTGCTTCGGAAAATTCTTTAAAGTCTAGTTTTTTGAATCCCATTGCTATTTCCTAAATTAACCGCCGTTTATGAAAAAAGAATTTAAATCCCCGATACAAGGGAAGCGGCTTTTTGTTTTAATCACGCTCGGTTTTTCCCTGACTACTACAGCCTGCCCTCCTGAAGAAAAATCTGCAAGCTCAGCACCCCCCCTGATTTTGATATCCATGGATGGGTTCCGCTGGGATTATTTCGACAAGACAGATACCCCAAATTTTGATATGCTTATTTCCGGCGGCGTCAAAGCAAAAGCGTTGATCCCCTCTTTCCCAAGCAAGACTTTTCCAAACCACATCACCATCGTGACGGGGCGGTACCCTGAAAATCACGGCATCATTGCCAACCGCATGTACGATCCTGTTTTTGATGAACGCTTTTATATTGGAGAAGGCAGTGCACCAGTCCGTGATGGAAAATGGTACGAAGCAGAGCCCATTTGGGTCACGGCGGAAAAGCAGGGGCAAAAAGCCATGACCATGTTCTGGCCTGCATCGGAAGCAGAAATCATGGGGGTACGGCCCACGGAATATTTTGTCTATGACGGGTCGGTCACCCATAAAAATCGTGTGGATCAAATTTTAAAATGGCTCGATTATCCCAACGATACACGGCCCCAATTCTTATCGCTTTATTTCAGCCATACAGATTCATATGGTCATCGTTACGGTCCTGATTCTGAAGAAATCCTTGCTGCTATTCAGGAAATGGACCGGTCCATAGGACTACTGATCAATGGCTTGAAATCCCGGGGCATATTTGATTCTGTCAACATACTTTTGGTGTCTGACCATGGTATGACGGCCACTTATTCAGACTCTGTAATTTTTATTGATGACTATATCAATATGGGTGAGGTTACCATGGTGGATTGGACACCGGTCGCGTCTATTCTGCCCTCTGTGCATGTAGATTCAATTTATACAAAACTCAAAAACGCACACCCCAGAATGAGCGTTTATAAAAAGGGCGAAGCACCGGAACGGTTCCACTACCGCAACCACCGCCGAATTCAGCCGATCACCGCTGTGGCCCATAACCATTGGGCGATTTCAACCCATGCTCGTTTCGACGCAGCCGATGAGGACCATCCCTACACCGGTGGCGCCCACGGATACGATCCAGCTCCTCCATCCATGCGCGGTATTTTTGTCGGTCATGGCCCCGCTTTCAAATCTGGGTTTGCCGGGCCGGGCATAACCAATATTCACCTGTATGAAATGATGTGCCAGATTCTTGGGTTAATCCCTGCCGAGAATGATGGGAGTTTGGATTCCACACGCATTTTCCTGACCAACTAATTTCCCTTCCCACTTTCCATCCCGTTACCCTATAATTCCCGAACTTAAAAAGGAGTTATAGGAGAAATATGGACGCAAAATATATCTGGCTCATTGCATTTGTCAGTCTCTATTGGACTTATTGTCTATTTTGGGGATTTAAGGGTGCTCGCTCAGCTAAAACATCAACGGACTATTTTTTGGCCGGCCGTTCGATCGGTGTATGGGTCTTTGTGTTAGCGGCCACCGCCACCAGTTTTAGCGGCTGGACGTTTGTCGGTCATCCCGGTAAAATTTTTACGGATGGGTTACCCTATGCCTTTGCTTCTTTTTATGCCCTGACAATTCCATTTACCGGTGTGTTGTTCCTGCGCCGACAGTGGGTTTTGGGCAGAGCATATCATTACATTACTCCTGGCGAAATGTACAGTGATTACTATGGCGGAAACGCTATGCGTCTTTTAACGGTGCTTGTGGCGTTCCTGTTCAGCGTTCCTTATTTAGGTGTTCAACTCAGGGCCTCGGGGGATTTATTTAATGTGCTTACAGACGGCTTCGTTAGTGTAAACTTTGGCATGTTTGCCCTGTCCACTGTGGTGATGATTTATGTGGCTTCCGGAGGGCTGAGGTCCGTTGCATTTGTGGATTGCGCCCAGGCAATCCTGCTCGCTGTAGGTATTGCCATTCTGGGGGGCATTGCCATTAATTACGTCGGCGGTTGGAGCGGGTTTACGCAGGGCCTAGCGGACTTGGTTCGCACCGATGTTTCATCAGGACAAAACCTTACCCCCGATGGGTATTCCATGAAAGTTGCCATACCGGGGAGTGTCCAAATGGTATCATCAGGCGCTAAAGCTTCCGGTGGTCCTTGGACCGGCATCATGTGTATGACCTACATGTTCGCCCTCATGGGAATTCAATCATCACCGGCCTTTTCTATGTGGGCTTTTTCAAACAAAACGCCCCGGGCTTTCCGCTGGCAACAGGTGGTGGCCTCATCCTTGGTGATTGGCATCCTGTTATTTACATTTACAATTTTCCAGGGATTGGGTAGCAATGTGCTCGTTGCCAACGGTGTATTAGAAAGCATCAATGACAAAAACCTTGTACCACAACTCATTAATTTACTTTCAGATGCAGCGCCGTGGCTGGTGGGCCTTTTAGCCGTTTGTGCCTTGGCGGCCATGCAGAGTACCGGCGCCGCCTATATGTCCACCTTCAGCGCCATGGTCACCCGCGACATTTATGCCAAATACATTTCACCGGGCGCGTCTGATCACACTCAAAAACTCAGCGGCCGTATTTTCGTGGTCCTCGTCACCGGCGCGGCCTTGATCGTTGCCGCGAATTCCAGTCAAGCCATTGTGATGCTCGGCGGACTGGCGGTGGCTTACGGCTTCCAAATGTATCCGGCCCTGATCGGTATCTGTTATTATAAAGGGTTTACCCGTAAAGGCGTTGTGGCGGGATTGGTCGTCGGGCTCATCGCCGTAACGCTAACAGATAGAACCTCCGCCTGGTTTGGTGTACCTTGGGGCGCTTATCCCCTGACGATCCACAGCGCCGGTTGGGGAATTTTGTTCAACCTGTTAACAACATTTCTGGTTTCCCATTTTTCACCTGAATCGGCGGCGGAAAAATCTGTTAAAGCGAAAAAACATCAATTACTCCAGCTGGTCACAGGTATGTCCCTCGAGCGAAAGAAAAAAGTTAAACTCGCCTGGGGGTTAACTCTATTTTGGTTCTTGGTGGGATTCGGCCCTTTTGCCACAATCGGTAATTCAATTTTTTCTGACCCGAATTCCCCGGCACTTTGGGCGCCGTTCGGCCTCCCTTCATTGTGGGTGTGGCAACTCCTGTTTTTAGGTTTCGGTATTTTTGTGATGTGGTTTTTGGCTTTTCATATGGGCATGTCCGAACCGCTCGATCCGGAGGAAGTAGAAAAAATATCCGAAGAATTAGACTAACATTATTCTAAAAAGGGGTTTGTTTTGAGACCATTTGAGATCATTTTAATTATTCTATTAGGTTGGGGAACTATCCAGGTTTTTTCCAACCCGGACAAGAGAAATCAGTCAAAATTATTATTAAAAATCATTTTTGCTGTTTTTCTCATTCACTTTTTTATTGAACAAACCAGATGGCAGATGATTCCCGTTTATGGCCTTATCATCGGCTTAGTCCTGTCGCAAAAACGAACTATTCCGGGACTGATTAAAGCGGTGTTTTTAATCTGGTTTGGTCTTTCGTTTTTTCTCCCGATTGCTGTACCGGTCATAACAATGCCGGCCCTGACGGGACCCTATACCATAGGATCCACCATTCACCACTGGGTAGATCAAGACCGTATGGAATGGTTTACGGATGAAGATCCCAATGATAAAAGACAGATCATGGTACAATTCTGGTACCCGGGCGTAAAAATAAAAAAAGCCAAGCGCACACCTTACTTAGATAGAATGGACCTCCGCGCTCAAGCAATGGGTAAGGCTGGCGGATTCCCCAGTTTCCTGGTAAAGCATTTGGGCCTCACAAAAACCAATAGTTTCCTTAGTTTGGCGCCGGATGCCGGTCCGGCGCCTTTCCCTGTTATTATTATTTCCCATGGAATTACAGCGATGCGGCAATTCCATACTTCATTGGCGGAAAAACTAGCCAGCCACGGATACATTGTTGTATCGGTGGATCATAGCCACGACGCCAATATAACGGTTTTCCCAGATGGAAATATTGCTGACTACCGCTCCCATATCACCGGACACCCCGACAGTGTTAATATTCGCCGGAAACAGATTAATACCCGTGCGGCGGACATCAGTTTTATCGTCGACAAACTGGAACGTATCCAATCGGGCGAAATAAAACACCCGTTGAGTGGTTATTTGGATCTGAGTCACATCGGTGTGACCGGCCATTCTTTTGGGGGCGGCACGAGCACCCTGGCCTCTTTTTTGGATGACCGTATCAAGGCCACCATGGTTCAGGATAGTTGGATGAACCCGGTGCCGAAAAAAGTGATTGAAACAGGTCTTAAGCAGCCTTTCCTTTATGTGGGCCGACCCCATTGGGACGATTCTGATTATCCCACAAATTCTTCCGTCACGGATTCCATCATGAAATATAATAGCGGGCCTTCCATGCGGATTACCATTAAAGGAACCCGCCATTTGGATTATAGCGATGCGCCTTTGTTCTCCCCGTATGTCCGCCGAATTTTAGAGGTGGGAGAAATCGACCGGCAAAGATCCGTCTTTCTGATCAATCAAGTATCGTTAGAATTTTTTGACCAATACCTGCGGGATAAACCCAGTCCAATGCTCAGCGGGAAACAGTCTGTCCCGGAATTTATTTTTCACTAAAACCATGTCACGCAGACGGGCATTTCTGGTTTCAATCACGGCGCTCATTCTGACGGTGCCTTGGTGGTTTTTTGATCCTTCAAGCATCACTTTTGGATTACCCAACTGGTCTTTATATGCCATCCTCATGGCCGGCGTATATTCCGCTGTTTTAGCTTATATCCTGGAAAAATATTGGCAGGTGCAAGATCCCAATGAATAATGCTGCCTTGCTCGGCCCCGGGGGGATTACTTTCCTGGCTCTATATTTGACCTCCCTAATTCTGATTGGATGGCTCGGTCGAAAAGCACAACAAGAAGATACCCTTTCGGATTTTTATTTAGCTGGACGTGGCATGGGCGTCTTTGTTCTTTTTTTAACCCTATATGCAACCCAGTATAGTGGAAACACCTTAGTGGGGTTTGCCGGCCGCGCTTACCGGGACGGGTATGATGCGCTGGTTTTAATCACTTTTCTTTCGGCTGCCGTGGGCGCTTATTTAATCTATGCTCCCAGGCTGTTTAGACTGTCCCGAACGCACAATTTTATCACACCCGGCGATTTTATTCAATACCGATTCAACCATAAATTGATGACGGTTCTTGCTGCAGTTTTATGCATAACCGCCTTGGCCAATTATGTTCTGACTAATCTGAAGGCGATTGGTTATATTATCGTAGCCGTGACCGGCGGCGTCATCCCTTTTGCTTATGGCATCATTATTCTTTCCCTGGTAATGGTGATTTATGAAACCCTGGGAGGGATGCGTAGCGTGGCCTGGACCGACGTTATTCAGGGCATTATTCTACTCGTTGGCGTAACAACCATTTTTTTTACTATTCAAAATGAATATGGCGGTTTCACTTTTATTTATGACCAACTCCAACAAACTGGGCCGCAAAAATTCGTCCCGCCGGATTGGGTTGAAAAACGGGCATGGATAAGCACTGTTGCGCTGGGGTTTTTCGGCATTTCCATTTATCCCCACGCCATTCAGCGCATTTATTCTGCCCGCAGTGAATTGGCCTTAAAACGTTCAATTCAAATTATGGCCTTCATGCCTTTAGTGACGGTATTTTTCATGGTTGTTGTGGGTTTAGCCGGCTCAGCAATCATACCCAATTTAGACCGCCAGGGCAGTGAAAAAATCACCTTGCTGGTTCTGCAGGATTTAGGCCAGCGGGGCGCCATCGGAAGCGGTCTATTGGTTCTGTTTCTTTCTGCAACGATTGCAGCGATCATGTCCACGGTAGACTCAGCTTTACTTTCCATGTCATCCATCATTACGAAAGATTTTTTCACAAGGTTTAAACCAGGGGCCAGTCAGTCCGAGCTCACAAAAATCGGAAAATTATTATCGTGGATCATCATGGCTGTTGCTGTTTACTTAGCCATTACACTCCCTCAGACCATTTGGCGGTTACTGGAAATAAAACTGGAACTCCTTATCCAGGTCGCGCCAGCCATTTTCTTGGGGTTGCATATGAAAAAACTGAACCCAAAATCGGTTTTTTGGGGCATGGCCCTAGGAACAATATTTGCGGTCAGTACCATGATGGCGAACAAACTCGGCGTGGATATTCCTACCAAACCCTGGGGTATTCATGCCGGTGTGTGGGGGTTGATAATCAATATTGCAACTTTGACTTTTGTCGAAAAGTTTATTTACCCAGAAAAATTGAATTAGAATGAATATCTCCGGGCTTCTACACCTCTTTGTTGTCTATATCGTATGGGGCAGTACATACCTTGGGATTCGCGTCGCCGTCCAGGAGGGCTCGGGCTTCCCGCCTATGATGATGTCTACCTTGCGCGTGTTTGCCGGGAGTATCATCCTCCTGGGGCTGGTAAAGCTGGTCAAACGGAAATCTGTTACTGTTCCCAAGGCCGAATTAAAGGTGTTGGCCATTTCTGGCTTGGCTTTGTGGTTCGGAGGTAACGGTCTGGTAGCTGTGGCTGAAACAACCGTGGATTCCGGCTATGCCGCCTTGCTTATCGCCTGCACGCCGATTTGGGTTGCGATTATCGAAGCAGTCCTGGACAGGCAGCGGCCAACCCTGCATCTTGTCCTTTCATTATTGACCGGTATGGCGGGCATTGCCGTTTTAAACTGGCCCAGTATATCCACCGGTAACCTGGGCGACTTGGGCGGCGCGGGCTTGCTGACCCTTGCGGGTTTGAGCTGGGGGGCCGGGTCGGTGTACCAAAAACGAAAACATATCCATTCCAGCCCTGAAGTCAGTTCTGCTTACCAGCAAATATTTGGCGGGGGCGGGCTGCTGGTCGCCTCCATCCTAATGAAAGAATCAATAATTAAACCTACACCGGAGGCTTGGATGGCCTGGGGCTATTTGGTGGTTTTCGGTTCAGTCATCGCCTTCACTTCCTTTGTAAAAGCGCTCAAGCTGTTGCCCACCAAGATTGTGCTTACCTATGCCTATGTTAATCCGGTAATCGCTGTCATCCTGGGCTTTATCATATTGGGTGAACCTATTACACAGTGGACATTCGCCGGCGCCATTTTAGTTATTATCGGTGTATTGGGTGTATTCAAAGAACAACAGTTTTCGACGCCTCAATCTGGTTAAATTCTAAGACAACCAAAAGAATAATTTGGGGTCTTTAAACCAAACGTTTTTTACTTCACATTTCCAAACCCAATTCTGCAACCAATAGGCTATCCCTAATGAAACAATTTCTGATTGCTGTTTTTTCGCTCATCACTTTTACCTCCGCCCAGAGTACCTGGATGTGGTCCGGCCGTGTTCACCCGGAGCTGAAGTGGCAGACCATTTCCACCGAACATTTCAATATCCATTACCACCAAGGGATTGAAGACATCGCCGAAGAAGGGGCCATCATAGCTGAACATGTTCGTCCGACCCTGCTGGCCCAAATGGACCTGGACACGATTCCCAAAATTGATATCATATTCACATCCGAAGATGAAATCTTTAACGGCTTTGCTACCTGGATGTACAACACCTTTATCTGGGTGGATCAGAACGACGCCTCCATTTGGTTGGAAAAAGGGAAATGGTTGGAGCAAGTTCTGTCCCATGAATTACAGCATATTGTATTTTTTCACAAGACACGATCCTGGTTCCCCCAACCCTGGGCATGGCTCTTATCCGGAACGCCGGGGTGGGCGGTTGAAGGAACGGCGGAATATGAAACTGAAAGCTGGCGTCCCTACCGGGCCGACCTGTCTCACAAAACGCATGTACTCAAAAATTCATTGAATGAAATGGACCCCCACCACGATGGTTTTTCTAAAATGCTGTATTGGGCCGACCGCTTTGGGGATTCAACCATTGCCAAAACTCTGGGTTACCGCAACAAATTGAAACTCTTCAATTTTAAAAAAGGATTTAAAAAGGCCACCGGTATTTCAGTAAAACAGTTCAATGAGGACTGGCGGCGGCACATGAATACCTATTATTATGGGTACCGTTCTCAAAAAGAAACCTATAAAGAAATCGGGGAGGTGGTAAACCTCCCGATTAAAAAAATGCAATGGTTTCAGTTTCACATGGATAGCACCAAAATTGCCCTCCTTGGACGCGATGACAAGGAACAGGGCGATATCTCCTTGTTCACCGCTGTCCGCGATACGGCTGAAGAGCGTAAACGCTTTGAAAAATGGGAAGAGGGCCTGGAAAAGCTGAAAAAGAAGAAAAAGAAAACAAAACAGGATTCTCTGAATTTAGAAAAGCCTTATAAACCCAAAGTATTGTGGAAAAAAGATGAGGTTGATTTTGGGCAGTTCCATCCTTCCTTAAACTGGTCGCTGGATGGGAAAAAACTCGCTTATAGCAAATACCATTTTGGCCGGCACCAGTCCCAGGTGTTTGACATAAAAGTGTATGACACCGAAAAGGAGGAAGACCTGTGGCTGACCAATTCCATGCGGGCCACCTACCCCGTTTGGCTGGATTCAAATACGATCGCTTTTACGGCCCACCACAATAATGTATCCAATATTTATTCGGTAAATCTCAACGAAAAAGCGCCAAAACCCCTGACACATTTTACAGGAAACACCCAGATTACCCACCTTTCTGTATCTCCGGATTCTGAGCATCTGGCTTTTGCCATATCACCCAAAAATGCCAATTTGGATATTTATACACTGAATCTGAAATCCGGCGTAACGGAGCGATTGACCACCGATCCACTTGCTGACATTTTACCGACCTGGCATCCGGACGGCGCCGCTATCTCTTACACGGCCAACAGGAATGGGGTACCCAACATTCATACGATAAACCTGAGCAATGGCGACATTAGCGCCAACACGGATGCCGGCGATGGCATTTGGGCCCATCAATGGGTTCCGGAGGATTCACTGCTATTTGCCCGGACCCTATCAGACGTGGACTCAACCCGGCTGGTTAAAGTGAATCCTTTTCGTCAACCAGACACGACCCCCATTTCTCTCAGGGATAATTATACCCGCTGGCTGAAGTCCGGGCCCGACGTCTCCTTTGTGAATGCCAAACCGGAAGCGCCGGCCGGGATTTCGAAACCGCGAAAATATAGTTTCACCAAACACATACGACATGCAACATCACTGGTTATTCCGGACGTGAGCACGTTTGCAATGACCCAATGGACTGATGCACTGGGCCGGCATCTTTTTTCTGGGATAGGCATTTTGAATGCCAGGGATTTGGCTGAAAGTGGTTATTACCTGGGTTACACCAATGCCCAACATGGCCCCTTGTGGAGTGTTTCTGTATTCAAAAATACGATGGGTTCTTTTCGGTTTTACGATGGGGCCAACATGGTTGATACTAAAAATGGGGTCCAATTCTCCGCCGGTCATCCGATGAATTTTGGGGAATCTCAATCATCAAGTCATGAGCTATTCGGCCGATTAACCCTGATCAATCACGATGTGACCGTCGGGACCCGAACCGACAAAAAGACCGGCAAGCTTATTCCCCGGGATACGAGTCAATATGTAAACCTGCCAATCCCAGATGCAGGCAATGACGGGTATTTATCCATTGGATATTTATGGTCCAACAAGCGCCCCCATAAATGGAATGGGCTCCACCCCACCCAAGGTTTTGGATTGTATGCGAAAGCAGATTACGCTAACAAAAGTCTGTTTGGTAATTTCAGCTACACCCGCTTCACCACGGATGGTTACTTTAATTTACCGGTGGGGAAAACGGCCTTTTATTTCCGCCTGAAAACGGTGGCGCTATCCGGTCAACCGCCTGCGCAGGACTATGTTGGCCTGTCCGATGACGCGCCTATCTATCTGAATGCACCACTTCCGACCTTTGACGAATTTCTTCCGGAAAACCATAATTTACGCGGCTGGAGCGGCTATCGCCTGGGCGACCGGCTGATCTTTGGGTCCCTTGAGTACCGCCTGCCGGTGGTTCCAAAAATATTCTCTATGGCCCTGATATCTGATTTTGGGAATGCCTGGTACAGTGGACAAGAAAAACAAGATATAGTAATCACCGCCGGGTATGAAGCACGCCTGGGGTTAGGCCTGCTGGTACTTTCAGCCGGTGAGGCACAAGCCACAACTGACTGGCAAAAAAACCTAAAACCGAATCGATATTTCCGCTTAGCGTTGATTAATCCATTTTAAGGCACGTTGGATAAATCGGAGGTATAAAGAATTTTGTGTAAATGGTCAAAATGCTTAAAGTAAAAAGATAAAAGG
>CAYFJU010000053.1:0-22821 GCA_964343505.1 uncultured bacterium | reverse complement strand
TAAATCAAATTTAAAAACCTATTTTCCTAATTATAGTAATAAGCATAGCCACACCTTGTTCGGTGAAAGCATACAGATTCGATGATGAATGTTTTATGTTCTCAAACCGGTCACAATTTGTGACCAGTTCACCGCGGATAGTGAAAATTGTATTTTGTATTTCGGGTGAAATTATAATGTTTGTCCCATTCATATTTTATTCATCAATCTTATTAATGCATTTTATTTGAGTTTCTTGCGCTTAAATATTCTTTAGTGAATTTTATGTGGATTACTTGCACTTAATATTCAAAACCCCAACCCTTCCAGATTCTTTTTGATTTCTTTCTCCAATTCATCTGCCTGTTTAAATTGATCATAGAGTTGAGATGTAAGTTTTTCCATTTTTTCCTCGAAAGGAATTCCATCATCCTCTTCTTCCGCCATGCCCACATATCGTCCCGGAGTGAGTACAAAATCATGCTCTTTAATTTCTTCTAATTTTGTGGATGCACAAAATCCCGCCGCATCTTCATAATCTGAATTGGTGGCTAGTGAGCCTGTCGAACTACGCCACCCATGATAAGTATCCGCAATTTTCAAAATTTCTTCATCTTTCAGTTCACGATGTTTCCGTGTCACCATTTCACCCATTTGTCTGGCATCAATGAAAAGAATTTCATTCCGCCTGTCTCGAAGTACATTTCCACCTTTGGTAGCTGTACCTGAGCGGTCTCGTGCAATAAACCATAAACAAGCCGGTACGCCGGTACCATAAAAGAGTTTATCCGGTAAGGCTACCATACAATCCACTAAATTGGCTTCCACAATTTTTTGCCGAATACTACCTTCTCCTGATGTCATAGATGACATGGATCCGTTGGCAAGAACCAATCCCAAAATGCCATTAGGCGATAAATGGTGAATCATATGTTGCACCCAGGCAAAATTAGAATTCCCTTCCGGTGGTGTACCGTATTTCCATCGTTTATCGTCTTTCAGTAAATGGCCATCCCAATCACTCATATTAAATGGTGGATTAGCCATTATGAAATCTGCTTTTAAATCAGGGTGCAAATCCTGGTGAAAACTATCCCCATGATGTGAACCAAGATTTGTATCAATGCCCCGAATGGCCAGATTCATTTTGGCCAATTTCCATGTGGTTGGATTGGATTCTTGACCATAAATGGAAATATCACCCAAAGTGCCGCCATGGGCTTCTATGAATTCTTCGCTTTGCACAAACATACCGCTGGAACCACAGCAGGGATCATACACTCGCCCTTTAAAGGGTTCAATCATTTCAACCAAAAGCCTTACCACAGATCTGGGTGTATAGAATTCGCCTCCGCCTTTACCTTCTTTTCCGGCAAACTCACTCAAGAAATACTCATACACTCTGCCCAAGATGTCTTTGGATTTATCTTCTTTGTCCACCATGCCGATAGTTGAGATTAAATCCACAACACCGCCTAACCGCCGTTTGTCCAATGCAGGCCGGGCATAATCTTTGGGTAAAATTCCCTTTAACCGTGGATTGTCCTTTTCAATTGAATCCATGGCAGCATCAATAATTTTTCCAATTTCGGGCTGTTTGGCATTGGCAGAGATGTAAGACCATCGTGCTTTTTCAGGCACATAAAAAATATTATCTGCTAAATATTCGTCTTTATCCTGCAATGTGGCATACCGCGCTTGTGGCTCACTGATGAAATTTTCACTGGATAGTTCTGCATATTCCAATTCCAACTGTTCATACTTACTCTGAAAAGAATCATTGATATATTTGAGAAAAATGAGCCCCAAAACCACATGTTTGTATTCTGAAGGATCCATATTCCCCCGAAGCTTATCACAAGCTTTCCAGAGTTGTTGCTCGAATCCTAAATTTGCGCCATTATTGTTTTTTGCCATTTTATCCTATCATTTCCACTTTTACTTTACACATTTGCCACGTCACTCCATTCGGATTGATCTCTCGGATTGTGCACACCAAAGATTTCCCTTGCTTCATGAGTCTATATAAATGCCGGTTATCACTTCGAGGGACATAGCCCACTTTTTTACCTTTCCAGTACAATTCAATGGCATATTTGTCATAGGCATTGTCCTTTTCTAATTTCATGGAAAGCGAGTCGCCAACATTCATTTTATGGAGATTTTCCTCTCCTTCATGAAAACAAAATCCAGCAATAGAAAATTTATTGAGTAAATATCGTTTTTCTGGCTGGACTAAAAAAAGGGATTTTACGATCCCACCAACAAATGGGATTTGAAGGACGTACAATAAAAATGTTTTTCTGGATATATGGTTATGATTCATAGACAACAACCGTTATACAGTGCGCTGAAGTATAATTAACATAACGGGTAAGATCAAAACTTTATCATTCAATCACTTTTCTCAAAAATCCCCCCTGATCTAACAACAAACTTTCCGCTTTTTCCTTTGAACATTCATTTTGAATCATGACCACTGCAGTTTTAACGGATTTATCCGCTTCAAATAATTTAGATTTGGCTGTGTCATAATCCACATCGGTGAGTTTTTCAATGATCCGGGTACCGCGGTCCACTAATTTATCATTAACCGCCATGAGGTCCACCATGAGGTTGCCATAGACCTTACCCAAGCGCACCATGGTGGTGGTGGATATCATGTTCAAAACCATTTTAGTGGCCGTCCCTGCTTTCATGCGGGTGGAACCGGTGATCACTTCCGGGCCTGTATCCACTTTAATTAAAACATCAGCATCAGCTGCCAGAAAGGGTTTCTCATTACAGATTAAATAGACCGTCTTTGCGCCAATGGTTTTTCCATACTCAATCGCTGACTGCACATAGGCAGCGGCCCCACTGGTGCTGATGCCGATTACAACATCTCCGGATTTAAGTCCAAATGATTTTAAATCAGCAACGACAGCCTCAGGTTTGTCCTCTGCCCCTTCAATGGATTTTCGCAACGCATCATCCCCGCCGGCAATGATGCCATTGAACCAATCCGTCGGTACAGAATATGTGGGCGGCATTTCTGAAGCGTCCAGGACGCCAAGCCTCCCGGATGTGCCGGCGCCCACATACACAACACGATTCCCATTACGGATTGCTTCCGTGGTCAATTCGACTGTCCTTTCAATTTCAGGTATCGCCCTATGCACTTTTTCTGCGATGGACTGATCCTCCTGATTAATGATTTTCAAAATTTCAGAAATGGGCTGATCATCAATCGCCGCTGAATTAATATTCTGCTGTTCGGTAGTAAGGTTTTTTCTTTCGGTCGTTTCCATAATAGAAATTACACCACTTCCCTTTAAGTTCGCGCTGTGAAAAACATTCAATTTATTCTGCCCAATGTGGATCTGGATCAGGTTTGCGACCTTCTGCTGGAATGGGGTGTTTTATCCGCATCCATCCAAAATTCAGGGAATGATGATTCAGCTCAAAATGCCTGGTTCGATGAACCGGGACAGCCCCGTTGGGAAGCCTGGGAAAATCCTGTCGTTGTGGCACTGGTTGATGAAGAAACTGAAGCCAGTAGTCTTGCGGGCAAAATCAGAGCTGAATTCGGCTTGGAGTTAAACCCTTCCTATTCAGAAGAAATGGTTGCGGATGTGGATTGGGTTAGAGAAACGCAAAAAATCAACCAACCCAATCAGATTACGGATCGCTTATGGATTATCCCCACAGGCCAAGCACCTGTTGACCCAAAAGGTGCCAATGTATTCCTTGACCCCGGGGTGGCCTTTGGAACGGGCAGCCATCCCACCACTCGGCTGTGTTTGAAATGGTTATCCGATAATTTAACGAGCGGTGAATCGGTTTTGGATTATGGCTGCGGATCGGGGATTTTGGCCATCGCCGCGTTGAAACTTGGTGCCACATCAGCTATCGGCGTTGATATCGATCCCCAGTCTTTAAAGAGCACAGAAGAAAATGCTCAGTTGAATGACCTTTCTATCCCAACCTACGATCCGGAAGAACTTCCCGATCATCAAAAATATGATATTTTAATTGCCAATATTTTAGCCAATCCATTGATTGAACTCATGCCAGAATTCAGCTCATTACTGCGTCCCGGCGGACGGATTGCTGTATCAGGAATTATGGAATCCCAGACAGAATTGATTGAAGAAAAGTATGGCCGGTTTTTTTCAAATATTTCCGCGAAAACTGAAGAGGGCTGGGCGTTGATTTCGGGTTTTATCGAAGTTAACTAATCCTTGGATTAGTTAACTTAACCTTCTAAAGGTCGGCAAAATACCGCCGGGCTTCCTTCATCACTTTGGGAGAAAGCAGGACAGATCCCACCACCGTCGGAATGGCCATGACCGCATACATGCCATCCACAAAATTGATCACCACATCGATGGTAATCATGGCCCCCACCACAATAGTCACCACATAAAAACAACGGTAATAAAAGATACTTTTTGTGCCGAATAAATAGCCGCTGCACTTGCTCCCGTAATAGGAATAGCTCATCATGGTGGATAAGCTAAAGGTCAGCACTGCCGCTAAAAGCAGCCATTGACCAAAACTGCCCAGTTCAGCAATGAAGGCGTTGGTGGTCATAGTAACACCATTTAACCCTTCATCCTGCCAAACACCCGAAGCGAGGATGACCATAGCTGTGATAGTGCACACCACAATGGTATCAATGAAGGGTTCAATCATAGCCACCAGCCCTTCCCGAACCGGTTCTTTGGTCCTGGCGGCGCCGTGGGCCATATCCGAAGTACCCAAACCCGCTTCATTGGAAAACAAGGCCCGGCGAACACCGGCAACAATGACAGCGCCTACCGCGCCGCCCATGACGGCATCCCCTGTAAATGCATCGTTAATGATCAATCCAAACAGGGAGGGAATTTCGGACAAATGGTTGAAGATAACCAATAGGCCTGCAAAAAGGTATAAAACAACCATGACCGGCACCATGTATGATGCCACCTGGCCAATGCGTTTAATCCCGCCAAAAATGACCAGGGAAGTCAGTCCCGCCATGAGCAGTCCCTGGATCAAATTCCCCGTACCGATACTTTCTACGAACCATCCGTTGGGGATAAAAACCTGATTTCGAATAATATCGGTCAATTGATTGGATTGGAACATCACCGTACAACCGAATAACCCGGCTAAACTGAAAATGATTGAAAAGGGTTTAAACTTTTTACCCAGTCCATTTTCGATATAATACATGGGTCCACCCTGGATTCGGCCGGCGTCATCTTTCCCACGAAAGAGAATAGACAAAGTGCAGGAGAAAAATTTAGTGGACATACCCACCACGGCGCTGAGCCACATCCAGAACAGTGCCCCCGGGCCGCCCATCTGGATGGCAATGGCTACACCGCTGATATTCCCCAGACCAACGGTACTGGCCAAGGCGCTGGATAAGGCCTGAAAGTGGGTGATATCCCCGGGATCATTGGGATCATTATACCGCCCAAGGAGTATATTTACTCCATGGCGAAAATATTTAAAGGGGACGAAACGGCTGTAAATTGAGAAATAAATACCGCCTCCCAACAACAGGATCAATAAAGGGGGTCCCCACATAAAGCCCGCAAAGGCGGACATAGATGCATCAAATAATTCTAATATTTTCATTTCTTCCACTAAAAAAGTTGCGGATTATACCGAAATTCTCTGCTTAATTACTAACCCTATTTCGATGAAAAAGCTGGATTTATACCTCATTCGCCAATTTTTAACAACGCTGTCCATGACGTTGCTGGGATTTCTCTGTGTCATTCTGATTGTTGACCTCATTGAAAACCTGGACCGCTTTATTGATAATTCCATCCCGGCCAATATCACGATTAAATATTATGTTTATGCCATTCCCTGGTTTTTGAATATCGGACTGCCCATGTCCATGCTGATCTCAACGGTGTTCAGTATCGGTCTATTGGCCAAACGGAATGAACTCACCGCCATGAAAGCCACCGGCATCAGTTTATACCGGATTGCCATTCCCATCACTACCATCGGACTGATTGTTAGTTTCATTTCTTTTGAACTGGACAATAAATGGGTCAGTAAAGGGAACGAAGTGCGGTATAATATCGAACGTGAATACATGAAGCGCCGTTCCCGCGTGAAGCACCAAACGGATCTTCGAAATGTTTTCCTGCAAAAAGAAGAAAAAACGCATATTTCAATCGGGCGCTACAAAGTTGAAACAACCGTGGGCCGCAGTATCACCGCCATCGCCCTGGAAGGGGGTATCGTGACTCAGCGCATGGACGCCCGTGGCATCAAATGGCTCGATTCACTAAACGTTTGGAATGTGACCGATTTTTCAATCCGGGAATTCAAAACCAACGGTGAAGTTGAAAATATGACCATGTCCCGGGGCGATACTTTACTCGGTCTTAACTTCACACCACAGGATATTACGCAACAATCCAAAACACCGGATGAAATGAGCTTTGCTGACCTCACCATCCGAATTGATCAATTGAAAGAAAATGGCGTGGATACGACCAAGTGGGAAGTGGACCGCTTATTTAAAATATCCTTCGCCTTTACTAATCTGATCGTAGTCTTGTTCGGACTCCCCCTCGTCGTTATGAAGGCAAAGGGCGGTTTATCCTTTGGCGCCGGGATGGGAATATTCGTTATCTTTATATATTACGCCTTCATCAAGTTCGGTATGTCCATGGGATATAAAGGATTCATGTCGCCCCTCACGGCGGCATGGATGGGAAATGTGCTTTTTTCGATCGGCGGCGGGTTACTTTTGATTTTCGCCCGGAAGTAAATTCCCTTTTTCGGGAACCGGGGATGGACCACCACTGCCCTTATCTTCCTTTTCTTTCCTCCCTTTAAAACTGGTAATCGTAAAGCCGAGGGAAAGATTCAATCCTTTCATAGAATGGATCCACATACCATTGCGGAATGAGAACCCAAAATCGATCAATACGGGGCCGCCATGGAAACCGGCTCCCATGGCTAACTCAGTTCGATCCAGCCCCTCCCAGGCAAAACCCAATCGCAAGGGTGTATTGGGAAATCGATGCAGTTCAGCCCCCACCGCCCAGCGCCAGCGGGAATGGGCGAATAACCTGTTTTCAAATCCAGTGGATAAATCTGAACTGATCAAAAAATCTTTTTTCTTATAAGACATCCCAAACCGGAGGATGGCGGGATAACGAATATTAAATTGTTTTGGTTTACCATTCTCATCCAGGTTTTTGACAATCTTGGAGCTGCTTTTAAAAATAGAACCTGAAGATAAATTGTCGGCTCTGAGAGAATCGATGGTATAGGTGTACAGAACCGCCACGGAATCGGAAAGCGCTTCCCCTTTCCATTTCATATGATATATGTCGTCACTATTGCCGAATTTTCCATCTTTTCCCGCCAGGATATCCTTGATAAAAGATGGCTTATTCCAACCAATATTTCCAAGAGCATTAATCAGAGAAACACCAAACCGCATCCCATTAGACTCTTTGGTCGCCACACCAATATCCAAACCAAATCCTGAACCTCCAAATCCTTGTCTAAGGAAATAGGAACCGGAACCGTATACTGCGTAGGGCGTGGTGATAAAGTCCGCCTTGCTTGAATCGGGATCAACACCCATATAAAAAATTCCTTGCAGGTATTTCAGGGAGAATCCCAAAGCGAATGATTCAAAGGGCACGGCGAACGAAAATCCCAATTCATGAACACCCATAATTTCATAACCGAGGGTCATATCAATTTCAGGATTTTTGGCATTGCCTTCCAGCATGAGACGGGCCAACCCCGCCGGGATGCTATAAGAACTCATGTACAGAAAATTGGATGTAATGGCCATGTTCCCCGATGCATAGTTGATGCCGGGAATTGCAAACTGGCCATTCATATCAAAAGTCAATCCACCGCTGCGCTCCAGCCGATTAATAATTAAAGTTTTTTCATCATTATCCAGGGTATCCCCACTCAAAGCGCGCATGGCCGCCATAGATAAATAGTTGTTCCCTACACCAAAGTCAATTCCGCCCACTTGCATCATAAAGGGTTTATCAATTTGAAAGGCGATCAGAGCGGGGTTATAACCCACAGCGTAAATCCCATCCGCGATGGTCGTATAGGCATTGGCTAATGATACGGCGCGGGGATCCCGCTTTTGACCATTCGAAACGGTCATCATCAGGATGAGAATAACGATTGGACCGAACCGTTTCATCGCTTGTAGTGCTTTCTCCTCAAATGCACAATTTTTGAGTTATTTTGAATTTTTCCGCTGCTCTGGCTAATCGTGAAATACCATCCGCTCATATCCCTTACTTTTCCATCGGTTGATTTCACTCTGATGCGGACGCTGTCTCTTAGTGAAGCAGCCATCGAATTGATACCGGCTGTGCTACTGGGTGTCCAGTTGAATGAATCCACGTTTGCCAACTCCGTAGTAATATCCGTCCAGCCTTCGTCCTTATTCACATCCGGATCAGTTCCTGCGTAGTAGGCTAAATCCACTTGGGATATGGTTCCAAACGTTTTCCATTTAATCGTGACTTCCGTATCCTTTTTCAGGGTTTGGTTGCCATTGGGATATTTCACCACCAGTTCATCCGGCGCGGCGCTGGTCATACCGGTACTGCTGAGACTGAAGGTAATATTCGAATTGATATCAATATAATCCGCCGTAGAAAGATATACTTTTTTCCCGTTAGACCCATTCAGGTGAAACCGCGGCGCCATAAAGGGTTGGCCCGGATCCGTCATCAGTTTGATTCGGGAGGTTGGCACGGGACTGCTGTAAGTTGCAAATCCCGGATCTTTCACCTGTCCAGCGTGGACACCGGCATTCGTCGCGGGATAAAAACTGACGGGGTCCGGGAGGGGAATTTTTAATAGGGTATCCACGTAAGATACAACCGTGTCCATCCCGGAGCCGGATGTCTTGACCAAATAGGCCATACCATCCACACAGTCAGCAATATCATCCATCACGTCAAAAATGAAATAATTCCCGGTTTGTGGATTTAAACTATCACATTTCGATACAATATAGACACTGTCTGTACTGACCCAACTCTTTTTCACAACCATGGAATCTTTAAATGAAGACAGGGCGCTGACCGTTGTATCCAATGGGAAGAAGCCCAGGTTGGACATGAGCATAGCTAATTCGCCTCCCGATGGGATTTTATTCTCCACTGTTAAGTCTAAACTGGCCGATTGCAGTGTTGAACGGATGCGATTGCGGTTGCTGTGATTCATCTCCTGGACAGGGGTGTTGGTGACCGATATGAATGTCATGGGGGCCATGATGACCTCAAAAGGCGCCAACATTCTGTATTTACCACCGATGCTCATCCCTACCTCCAGCGTGCCCCGCCCATCAATCCGAGCTCGGGATCGAATATTAAATACCGATGGGTTGGAGGACATGAGTTCAACGATTGTCGTTTCATTACTTTTAGGCGGTACGGTCGAACTGTCATAATAAGCCACCGAGGAGGGTGCCTTATATTTGAGCGTCGTCGTCCCATCACTGGATAAGCGAATAATTGTTTTGGTTGTATCACCTGAGCCGCTGGGACTGGCCAGAGTGGATAAAGCTTTCACCGTCATGGAATCCCCTTTTTGATTGACCGAATACATGTCAAAATCCAGAATGACCGGGAGACGAATGCCGTTCAACATTTCAATTTCTAATTTGGTATCCACGAATTGCATCCCGGAAAAGCCCAAAGGCATCCCGGCTATGGCAAATTCTGTCGGCGGGAATTCCTGGATGATATTCGCTTCCAGGGATTCAAAATGTAGTTTTTTCATCGAAACGTCCAGGGATACAGCACCCATATCCGAACCGTCCAATGGAATTTTTGCTGTTTGGGCTGGCAATGTTGCTGATACATCTAAACTCAGTTTGGATAAAGCCGAATCTTTTCCCGCGGGATTGACAAAGTCATACCCATCCACATTATATATTTTGACGATGGGGGCACCCTTTTTCAAAACGGTATCAATTTTGGCTGAATCCTGGCCGGCGGGTGGCGTGAAATTTTTAAAATTCATCAGAAAATCAACATTGAACGGATAAGTACTGGAAATACTTTTAATATTGATTTCGTTTACTTCGAATCCACTGTTGGTTTTTAGTTTCCCTGAATAAATTTCGATATCCGACGGAAAATCAATCCCGGGCAGGGTCATGGGCAAATCAGCCTTATTCACCTGAACGATTGCCGAATCTAATCCGGCAATGCGTAGACGGATGGCCACATTCACCTGGACACTATCCCCGGAATTGATGGTCACAGTGGCGTCGGATGTACTGGCTATCCCAAATCCAATGTCCATCCGGATCGCACCGCCCAAACTGTCCTGGCTCAGAGATGTAATTTTGGGACCAAAACTGGCATCCTTCGCTATAGAAGCCTGAGTATGGTTGGCCAATGTTTTGGCGGGGGTCGTGATATCGGTAACCAGTGTTGCAGTCGGATTAGTAACATTGGTTGGCAATCCTTTATTGCTGAAAGTGGAATTGAAATCGCTGACACTGCTTCCCGCATCTGTTTTGATGACCAACCCATCAACAGACTTGATAAAAACGGGCAGTTGGCTGGAGGGAATTTCCGGAATGGGAACTGTAATCTGAATGGTTGTATCAATTGCTGAGGCGATGGCATTCCATACGGTTTGGGTCACTGTTTGATTCGATGATGGGGGAACAGAAAAAATTGTTCCTGAACTGTTTGTCAGTTGGCCGCCCGGCGCGATTGGAATTGCAAGATTGATTGTTGTATCCAGAGAGAACGTAAAATTGGGGGCCGTAACTGCGTCCTGGGAATACTGAATATTTTGATTGAGTTCTACTTCAAGAATATCTGTGCCAATGGATGTATCAGGTAATGTGCCCTCAAACATCAATTGCATGCCTATGGAATCCGGTGTTGAGAAGATCTGTTTATTATCCACCATCCCGGCCAAAGAATACTTCTTTTGTACCAATGGAAAGGTGAGGTCAAAAAACCAGGTGGGTATTTCAAATGCCATAGGATTCTGAAAATCACAACTCAAATGGAAAATGGTCAGGAATCCAATGAGCAATTGGGAAAGATGCTTTCGGGAAGCGAAACGAAATTTCCTCGGATTTTGATGCATTATATTTGTGTCATCCTCTTAACGATAAGGCATGGAAATTGAATTGAATTCAGCCCCTTTTACCACAAAAAAAAAGAGCCCTGAAACATCAGGGCTCGTTTTAATCATTCATGTCGGACAAATATTAATAGCGGTAATGATCCGGTTTGTAGGGACCCTTCACCGATACACCGATGTATTCCGCCTGGTCTTCCCTGAGTTCGGTCAACTCTACGCCTAACTTTTTCAAATGGAGGGCCGCAACTTTTTCATCCAAATGCTTTGGCAAAGTATAGACATCATTGGAATAGTTGTCATTGTTATTCCACAGTTCAATCTGCGCCAGAGTCTGGTTTGAGAAGGAATTACTCATGACAAATGAGGGGTGCCCCGTGGCACAGCCTAAATTCACCAATCGACCCTCAGCTAAAACAATTAGGTCTTTGCCATTGATTGTATATTTATCAACCTGGGGCTTAATCGTGTCTTTCGTCGAACCATAATTCTCATTCAGCCAAGCTATGTCAATTTCATTATCAAAATGGCCAATATTGCAGACAATTGTTTTATCCTTCATGGCCTCGAAGTGGCGCCCCTGGACGATATCCTTATTCCCCGTTGCAGTGACAACAATATCTGCTTCGGGAATGGCCGTTTCCATCCGTTTTACGGGGAATCCATCCATGGCCGCTTGCAAGGCACAAATCGGATCAATTTCGGTGATGATCACGCGGGCGCCTGCGCCGCGCAGGGAGGCGGCAGATCCTTTACCTACATCCCCATAACCGGCGACGATGGCCACTTTCCCGGCTAACATCACATCGGTTGAACGCCTGATGGCATCCACCAGAGATTCCTTACATCCGTATTTGTTATCAAACTTGGATTTGGTTACGGAATCGTTCACATTAATCGCCGGCATGGTCAGGGTGCCATTTTTCATCCGGTCATATAATCGGTGGACACCGGTAGTTGTTTCTTCCGATAGACCTTTAATGCCGGCTACCATTTCGGGGAATTCATCCAAAACCATGTTGGTCAGGTCGCCGCCATCATCCAGAATCAAATTCAACGGTTCACCACTTTCAAAGGCAAATAAAGTCTGTTCAATACACCAATTGAATTCTTCCTCATTCATGCCTTTCCAAGCATATACGGGAACGCCCGTTGCGGCAATCGCAGCGGCGGCATGATCCTGGGTTGAAAAAATATTGCAGGATGACCATGTCACTTCTGCACCCAGCTCGGTCAAGGTTTCAATCAATACGGCCGTTTGCACTGTCATATGCAAGCAGCCTGCAATGCGCGCACCCGCTAATGGTTTTGAGGGCCCATATTCTTCACGAATGGCCATTAAACCAGGCATTTCAGCTTCGGCTAAAGTGATTTCTTTTCTGCCCCATTCGGCCAGGGAAATGTCTTTGACTTTATAGGGCAATCTTTCAGTTTGAGTCATTTCTGCTAAAGGCATGTCTAATTCCTCTCTGCCACAGCCGATTTCAAAGCATCAACCATATCTGTTTTTTCCCAGGTGAATAAATCATTTTCCCGCCCAAAATGGCCATTCGCCGCTGTTTGGCGGTAACGAGGATATTTCAATTTCAGATGACTAATGATTCCACCCGGTTTCAAGGGGAACACGGATCGCGCGATTTCTGTTAAAGCTTCATCTGTCATGGATCCGGTCCCAAAAGATTTTACATAAAAGGATGTCGGTTCTGCCACGCCAATACTGTAAGAAAACTGGACTTCACATTTTTCAGCTAATCCACCAGCCACAATATTTTTGGCAATATAGCGTGCCATATAAGCGGCTGAGCGATCCACTTTGGAAGGATCCTTCCCTGAAAAAGCGCCCCCACCATGAGGCGCATACCCGCCATAGGTGTCTACAATAATTTTACGTCCCGTTAATCCCGTGTCTGCTTCAGGTCCGCCAAATACAAAGCGACCTGTTCCATTCACTATAAATGAATTTTCATGCGGCAATCCGCAGTCATTAAGGACAGGTTTGATTACTTTTTCTATAACTTCACTTTGAACAAAATCATGTTCTGCTTTTTCATTACCAAATTGATCCAGCATATCGTTATGTTGCGTGGCAATTACCACTTTGGTGATCGCAACCGGTTTTCCATTTTCATAAGCAACCGAAACCTGGGATTTGCTGTCAGGACGGAGCCAAGGGATGGTACCGTCCTTGCGAAGGTTGGTTAAGCGCTCCACCAAGCGATGGGATAAATGAATGGGTAAAGGCATCAGTTCATGCGTTTCATTACAAGCAAAGCCGAACATCAGTCCCTGGTCGCCGGCACCCTGTTCGTCGTGGAGGCCAGCGCCTTCGTCAACCCCCTGGGCAATTTCAGGACTTTGTTCATGCAGCATGGATGTCACCGTAACATTTTGGTTCTCCATACCATACGCACTATCAGTATATCCGATTTCACCTAAAGTCTGTTTGACGACTTTTTCAACGTCGACAAATCCATTGGACCGGACTTCACCTGAGACAACAACGGCGCCCTTCGTCGCTAATGTTTCACAGGCCACATGAGATTCAGGATCCTGTTCAAGAAGTGTATCCAAAATTGCATCTGAAATGGCATCACAGACTTTATCCGGATGGCCTTCTGATACAGATTCAGAAGTAAATACAAATTTGCTCATTTATTAAATTCCTTATAAAATCTTTTTCAACAAGTATAGAAATTACATTCTCTACTAAATAGGCTCCAAAACATTGGAAGCTAAGACCCTCATTAATTATTTGACTTTATTTATCGATGATTATTCCATCGATCAACGATTTTGGCAATCTGATTATCGATTTTTTCTATACATTCATCGATGGATTGAAATCCGTTGGGTGAAGAGGATTTTGCATTCAAATCATGCTGAGGAATATGAAGATTAATTTCCGTTGTGAATATGCTGTTTTCATGAGAAAGCACGATGTAGCAGTTATTAATTCGATCAAAATGTTTTTGAAATCGTCCTGCTTGTGTTTTCGCATGTTCCCTTAAATCGTCGGGGGCATGGAAGTGACGTGCTGTAAATTCAATATTCATAGTCTTCCCTTTCCTTTTTATTAATCCAAATTTGGACCGGCATTTCGAACTTCAGAATCTCCCAGATCATACTGTTCAAAATTTTTCTGGAATTTTTTTACCAAATCTTTTGCAGTTTCGCGGTATTCTTCCTGATCTTTCCAAACCTTTGCGGGGATCAGTAAAGCAGAATCAATATCACCTAAACTTTGGGGCACCATAATACCAAAATACGGATCGATCTCAAAATTTGACTCCTTAATACTACCATCCAAAATTGCATGAATAATTTGCCGGGTGACAGGCAATGAAATACGCTTGGCGCCTGAACTGGCGTTGGCGCCTACCCATCCCGTATTGACTAAATATGCAGGCACGTTGTGCTGGTTCATTTTATCCCGGAGTAACTCGGCATATTTCAAGGGATGCAGTGTTAAAAAAGGTCCGCCAAAACAGGGTGAAAATGTCGCCGTCGGTTCGGTGACACCCCTTTCCGTCCCGGCAACCTTGGCCGTATAGCCACTGATGAAATGATACATGGCCTGTTCCGGCGTCAATTTGGCCACGGGCGGCAAAACACCGTAAGCATCACAGGTGAGAAAAATAATGGTATCCGGATGCCCTGCCACAGCCGGTTTTCCCTTGCCAAACACAGAATTATCAATATAATTCAGCGGGTAGGACACACGCGTATTTTCAGTTTTTGAGCCGTCGTCATAATCGATGATCCGCGTATTTTCATCGAAAACAACATTTTCCAGCAAAGCGCCATGACGAATCGCATTATAAATGTCCGGTTCATGCTTCGGGTTTAAATTGATGGTCTTGGCGTAACATCCCCCCTCAAAATTGAAAATACCATCGTCAGACCAGCCATGTTCATCATCGCCGATCAAAGGGCGTTCCGGATCGGTGGACAAGGTTGTTTTGCCCGTGCCGCTCAATCCAAAGAAGATGGCAGCATTATTGCCATCTTCATCCACATTGGCGGAACAATGCATAGACAGTACGCCCTTGAGAGGCAACATATAATGCAGGACAGAAAAAATCCCTTTTTTCATTTCACCGCCATATTCGGTACCGCCAATAATGGCAATCCGTTTCCCCATGTGGAAAATGATGAATGTTTCCGAATTCATGCCATGTTTTTCAAATGCTTTATTAAAGATGCTGGACGCATTAATGATGGTAAAATCAGGGGCAAAACCGTTTAATTGATCCGCTTCAGGGCGTATAAACATATTATGGACAAAATGAGCCTGCCAGGCGCGTTTGGCCAGCACTCGAACATTAATGCTGTATTTTGGATCAAATCCGGCAAAACCATCAAACAGGTAGGTTTTGGAGTCATCCGAATTATAATAATTAATTATATTTTCGTAGAGTTCATCAAATATTGATTCGTCGATTTTTCTGTTGACGGGTCCCCACCACAGGTTATCCGTGGAGGTGGGTTCATCAACAATATATTTATCCTTGGGTGAACGACCGGTATATTTACCGGTATCGACAATGGTGGCACCTCGAGGACCAATGACCCCTTCACCATTGATGACGGTTTCCTCAATCAATCTTTCTACAGACAAATTTCGATGGACTTTATCCACACCGGTTAACCCGAGTGAATTAAGGCCCAAATCTTTTCCAGCGACAAGCATTTACTCTCCTATTTGCTCCCGTGGGGATGAGCTTGTTTATAAATCTTTTTCATTTTTTCAGGCTGCACATGTGTGTACACCTGAGTTGAGGACAGGCTACTATGCCCCAACAGATCCTTGACCGCACGAATATCGGCGCCTTTATCCATTAAATGGGTCGCAAACGAGTGACGTAATGTATGCGGCCCTAACCTGTTCCCTTCTGCCACGGTTTTAATGTAATTGCGAACTCTCCTTTGAATGGTACTTGTGGGAACACGTTTCTCCTTCGCATTTACAAATAATGGTGTGTTTTGAGGAGCAGAATGGAATGATAAGGCACGATTATTCAGGTAATTCTCTAACCAAAATTTCGCCCTGTTTCCAAATGGAATCAACCGTTCTTTGTCCCCTTTTCCATGGACTTTAACCAGTTGATTATGGGCATCAATAGATCCAACATTTAGGGAGATTAATTCACTCAAGCGAATGCCGGTACTGTAGAATAATTCTAATACGGCGCGATCTCTTGAGCCCATCGGTGTCGACACATCGGGACTATTCATCAAGCTATCAATCACTTTTTGGTCAATAAAATTTGGTAATGATTGCGGTATTTTTGGTGATTTGACATGGATGGCAGGATTGTCTTTAATTTGTTCTGAGCGCATTAAATATTTAAAGAATGATTTGACCGAAGCCAACCGCCGAGCCACTGTTTTCCCCGAAAATCCATGATCAAATTCGGAAGCTAAAAAATCACGGATGGTATGTCGGCTGACATCCTTAAATTTGGTTATATCTTTATTTAAAGAAGCAGTGAAGCGGCCTAAATCATTTTGATACGCTTTAACCGTATGGCTCGAAAATCCCCGTTCCTTTTCCAGGTAGGCATAAAAGTCGGCCAATATCATTCTCCGGCTACCCATGGATTAAATTAAACCCCTGGATGAGGTGAACGATATCCTTAGGAATGGGCGCTTCTATTTCAATGTTATCCCGCGAAGCCGGATGAAGGAAGGAAATCCTTCTTGCGTGGAGGGCATGGCGGTTGATCCCTTTCAACATTTTCTGAAGGGTTCGGGTTACTTCAGGAATAAACCCTTTTGCTTTATTCATACCGCCTCCATATTTCTCATCACCAAAAATTGGGTGATTCATACTGGCAGAATGTACACGTATTTGATGAGTCCGTCCAGTTTTTGGGAAAAAAGCAACTTCACTCAAGTATTGGCCCTGATTGATAACCTTATAGTGGGTTAAAGCCTGTCTTCCCGTATCATCAATATGGTAGGTAGTGGGATCGCTGCGTTTACGCTTTATCGACCCATCAATTTCGCCTTCCAACACTTTCCAATTCCCCCATGTAATGCCCATGTATTCTTTTTGGATAGTTCTGTTTTCAAACTGGGCAGCCAGTGCAGCATGGGACTTATTGTTTTTCGCCACCAAGATGACGCCGGATGTATCCTCGTCCAACCGATGTATAATCCCCGGACGCAGGCTGCCATTGATGTCAGATAAATTGTCAAAATGAAAGGCCAATGCATTCACCAGCGTGCCATTTCTGTTTCCAACGCCCGGATGAACGACCATACCGGCCGCTTTATTGACCGCAATAACATCCTCATCCTCATAAAGAATATCCAGCGGTATGTCCTGCGGTTCGATCCGGTTTAATTCCGGTTGAATTTCAGGAAGTGAATAGTGGATCGTTTCGGATCCATCCAATTTATATCCTGTTTTTGATGGTGCTCCATTCACCAAAACCAAGCCATCTTTAATCATATTTTGGATTTGGGTCCGGCTTAAATCGGAAAGATGAAAAGATAGAAATTTATCCAGGCGAATATTTTCACCGCCCGCGGCAGAGAGCACTTTTTCGCTCAATCGGTTTGGGGTTCGCGCTTTCGTTCTAAAATCAGTGAATCATATAAAACAAAACCCATACCAACTGTGACAAAGGAATCGGCCAGGTTAAAAACATACCAGTGATAATCCCCAATCATAAAATCAAGGAAATCTACAACTTCTCCCAGAAATACACGATCAATCAAATTGCCAATGGCACCGGCCAGGATTAACGCAACCCCGGTTCGGATGACAATGCCATGATCTTTAATCGTCCAAAGATACCAGAAGAGAAAGCCGCTAAAGATAATGGATATGGCCGAAAAAATATATATCCCAAATGGAAAATTGATGCCGAAGGCCATGCCGTCATTGGTGACGTAGGTGAAATGAAAAAATTCCGGTATAACCGGAATTGATTCATATAAAGACATCGTCCCCCGTACAACGGCCTTTGATATTTGGTCTGTGAGCACCAGAATGGCACTCACAAACAATATTCTCATACTAAACCAAGCTTTTCGTTTTCTTTACAATTAACGCATTTCGTAGCGTTAGGTACTTCCATCATCCGTTCTTCCGGAATCAGTTCTTCACATATTTTGCAAACGCCAAAATGCCCTTCCTGGATACGGACCAAAGCAATTTCCAGGTTTTTGAAATAGTCGCTGCTGCGATTCATAAGCATAAAGTTTTTTTCCTGCTCATGGGAATCTGTACCGGCATCGGCCATATGGAGGCTATATATAGAGTCCGGTGTTACACCGCCTTGTTTATTGGATGCCGTCCCCAGTCCTTCACGTATGGTATCTACCTCGTCGGATACAGAACCCATTTTTTCTTCGATGGCTTTTTTAAACATCGCTAGTTTTGCTTTTGAATATTGTTTTGCCAATTTTCTATTCCTTTCAAATATTTACACGCTCTAAACCGAATTCAACCTGTTGGTCACCAATCTGAAAATGATCTCTGAATTCACCAGGATTATCTTCATTTACCAGATCAACGGCCAATACTTCATTTTTGAAAAAATCTTCAAAAGACCGTATCGCTTCTCCCACTACACCTTCGAGGTTTCCGTAAATTTTGATCCGATCTTCGACGGCGAAGTTAGCATTTTTTCGCATCGTTTGCACCTGTCTAATTACATCCCTCACGATACCTTCTTTTACCAGTTCATCGGTCAAGTTTGTGGTCAATCCAACGGTGACATGATCATCCCCGGAGGAGGTAAAACCGTCGGCAGATTCAGCTTCGATCAACAGGTCTTCCCTGCCAATCCTGATGGTTTCACCATTCACATCAAATGAAACATTTTTGTTAGATCGAATCTCGCTCAAAATTTCTGTACCGTCTGCTTCAGTCAAATAATTCCGAATCCCGGGCAGGGCCTCCCCATACTTCTGTCCCAATAGGGACAGATTGGGTTTTACATGATACCGGATTAACTGAGATTCTTCTTTCACCCGATTCATGGATTTTACATTCAATTCATCCAAAACAACATTCTGCTGATCAAATATGAATTCCGCCACGGCATCATCCTTGACTGTGAAGGCCAGTTCCGCTAAGGGTTGGCGGATCTTCAGGTTCGCCTTATTCCGGGCGGATCGTCCTAGTTCTACCACACGACGCAGGGCATCCACTTTATCCATGAGGGCGGCGTCAATTTTACTCTCTTCCGCCAGGGGATAATCACAAAGGTGAACGCTTTCAGGCGCATCTTTGTCCACATTCACAACCAGGTTTTGATAAATCTCTTCTGTAACAAAGGGCAGGGCCGGGGCAAGGATTTTGATCACATTGGTGAGTACTTCATAGAGCACAGTGTAAGCGGCCTGCTTATCGCTGTCGTCTTCACTCTTCCAGAAACGACGGCGGCTCCGACGGATATACCAGTTGGATAATTCTTCCAAAAACAGCTCAAACTTTTTCATCATTTGATCCGACCGGAAAGTATCCAAGGCCTCCCTGGATTCTTTAATGAAAGTATGAAGTTTGGAAAGCACCCAGCAATCCATGATATTCAGATCGGAATCAGAAATATTTGCTTCTTTGGGATTAAATCCATCTACGGCGGCGTAAGTAGCGAAGAAGGAATAGGAGTTCCATAATTGAATCAGTTTCTTGCGTACGTCATTCCCGTGGTGGTAACCGAATAATAAATTATGCTCCGGGTTTTGGGACGCGTATAACCAGCGCATCACATCCACACCCATCTTTTCCGCCGCATCATCGAACCAGATGGCATTGCCCCAGGATTTATGCATATCCCGGCCGTCTTCCGCCTTAACTAAAGCATGGCCCAAAAGTGTTTTGAATGGGGCCCGTTCTTCCAATAAAGCTGACATGGCCAACAATGAATAGAACCAATTCCTGAACTGACCCGGAAAAGACTCCGTGACAAAATCTCCGGGGAACCATTCGTTCCAATATTCCTTATTGTCGTTGTACCCCAAAGTGGAAAAAGGCACAATACCTGCATCCAGCCAGGGGTTGCCCACATCTTCGATCCGGGAACCGATCAAACCGCTTTCTGGATGCTTAATTTTTACTTTATCAATCCATGGACGGTGGGGGCTGTTCCCTTCGAATTCATCCCAGCCTTCCACGGCCAATTCTTTTAATTCTTCTTTGGAGCCCACGACATAATAAGAGCCATCTTCAAAAGTCCATATGGGCAGGGCCAATCCCCAGAACCTTTTTTTGGAGATCATCCAATCGCCCATATTATCGAGCCATTCGTGCTCCCGATCCTGGCCCCATTCGGGAATCCAGTTGATCTCATCCACGATCTTCTTGATCTTATCCCGCCAGTCCATGTTGATGTACCACTCGTCAACCAGGCGGAATACCAACTCATCCCCGGAACGCCAGCAATGGGGATAGATATGGGGATAGTCTTCCACATGAAGTAGAAAACCCCGTTCTTTCAAATCATCTAAAATAGCCTGGACGGTTTCTCCATCCGTGGCGCTTTTTCCGGCCAACCAGCCAAATTTATCCGTGAACTTGGATTCTTCATCCAAAGGAGCGATGCTCACCATGCTGAGTTTTTTGCCGATTTTGTTATCAATATCACCACAACCGGGGGCCATGTGGACAATGCCGGTTCCTTCTCCCCCGACAACAATATCATTCCCCATATTGTCTTTACCGGGATTCACTACTTGGTGCTGGGATTTTCCGGTGGCGCCTTCCGCTTCCAATTTATCCACTGTATAAGGATATCCGCCAGGAATGGATTGGGCCTCGAAATGATCAAAGGGACCATCGTAAGCCCACCCTACCATTTCATCACCTTTAACCGTCCCAAGAACTTCATAACCGCCACGCTCTTTAAATATTTGGGCGATGGTCTTCAATTTTGGTACGCCATCGATCCACTGTTTCTTTTCTTTGAATTGTTTATCGAGGCGCTTGAATTCCAGGTTATCCTGGGCGAAATAATAAATGGAACCATCGGCGGCTTGGAGTTTTACATAGTCCAAATTGCCGTTCACACCGGCGATTACGTTGGATGTGAGGGTCCAAGGGGTTGTGGTCCAAACCAATAGGTATTCATTTTCACGGTCCCGAAGGGGGAAACGGACAAAAACCGATTTATGGGCCACCAGCTTGCGACCTTCGATAATCTCCATTTGAGAATAGGAAGTCCCCGACCGCCCGGACCAGGGGACCACATCGGACCCGCGGTAGATCTTACCTTCATTAAATAATTTTTTGAGAAATCCCCAAATGGTATAATTGTTTTCATCGGACATGGTATAATAAGAATCGTCCCAGTCCATCCAATATCCAAGGCGTTTGGACTGTTCCGTTTGGACACCGGAATATTTGTGAACTCGATCTTTGCACATATTTACAAATTTTTCAATCCCGAATTCTTCTACTTCCTTCTTGGATTTGAAACCCAACTCCTTTTCAACTTCTACTTCGACCCAGAGGCCCTGGCAATCAAACCCCTGCTGATAGCGAAGTTCATGCCCGTCCATGGCTTTATAGCGATTGTATAAATCTTTGAGAGTTCGGCCCCATGCATGGTGAACGCCCATGGGATTGTTGGCGGTGATGGGTCCGTCAATAAAGGACCATTTGGGCTTGCCTGCATTGGCCTCACGACGCTTCTGGAAAATGTTATTTTCATTCCAGAAATCGAGGACCTCATGCTCTATGGCAATAAAGTCTGCTTGTGGTTGGACGCGTTGAATCATTGAATTGATTTATATCCCAATTTTTGGGGTGCGGAAATTAGCCTTTTCACCGTCCACAAACAAAGAGGAATAGATAATTTAATGCGCCAAATTTCTATGTAGAGAAAGCGTGAGTGTGTTTTGGAAAAATAATAGCTACAACCCCATTGTTCCCTCCCGGCCAGCAGTTGGCAGGCTTTGAAAGAAAACGAAATGAGGTGATGGCTTCAAATATATTGAAAATTAAAACTATCTTGGATTAGCTAGCCTTTTACTGGTAAACTGATTCATCTGTTTAAACCTACCTTTCGGAGATCATTATTTATGAAAAATAAACCTAATAGGCACTATTTCTCCTTTTTGTTTATATTATTTTTTGAGCTTTCATATACTCAGGAAATAATTGCAGAGTTTAATTTAGAAAAAGCAGTTTTTCTGACTGGTGAACCTATATTTGCAACTGTAAAATTAAAAAATGTTTCAATAGATACTTTCGATTATAGTGGGTATGATGTAGGATATCATCTATACAAGTCGAGTGGGGATAGAATGACCTCAGGTTTCTCGGTTGATTATGGACCTAGAGATTGGGAGCCAATTTTTCACCCAAATGAATCATTAGAATTTTATGGACAGCTAGCCGGGGAATTTGCACAAGATTGTTGTCCTTCTCAATTACCATTTGGGAAATATAAAGTTCAATGGGTTGGGACTTTTAAAGGGACACTTCCCGGTATTGAGGGTGGTCCTAGGAATACTGTTATTACTCCGGCACTGGTTAAGCGTATGAATATTCATACCATTATATGCCCCATAAATATGTAAAACGTAATTATCCCCTATATCACGTTTTATTAGATATTTACGTTTTAAATAATTAATATAATTCTTCATTTAAAACACATTATTTTTATTCGAAATATGAGCATAATTATTACGACTAACTGATGCCAGTTTAATAATATTAAAACAAATTAGGTCTAATAGACAAAAGCGGTTGCTGATTTAGCTGTAATTATTTGATTT
>CAYFJU010000052.1:0-23054 GCA_964343505.1 uncultured bacterium | reverse complement strand
AAAAAATAGATAACTTAAATTATCAATGTGTAAACCATGTCTCTCCAAGTGTCAGGATGTACACAATCTCTATTTTGATATCATACACTTTTATGGTAGACTTTCAGGTTTTATCGGTATTCAACTTTGACTGGATATTCTGGATATACTTTCTCAGCCTCTCCGTCGGGTCCTTAGCTTTTGCCACATCGATCTACTTTTTAGCAGTGATGAAACTGGGCTCTCATAAAGCATCTTCTTTCATGTATATGGTCCCCGCAACGGCCATGGCCTTTGCCATGATTATTTTAGAGGAAAAATTGGAATGGACGACCATCATTGGCGGTGGATTGGCCATCCCAGCCGTATACTTGATTAACCGGAAATAGCGGCATTCAGTTTTTCAACCAAGGACTTGGGCGGTCTTTTTGGCTTTCCGCCTTTGTCAATAAACCCATGTATGGTATGTCCTGTGGCCAAAAGTTCGACATCTTTTTTACGCAATACTTCATATTCAATTCTCAGTCGGGCGCGGGGCAGTTCTTTGATCATGGTGCGGATAATGATTTCATCCTCAAACTTGGCCCCTTCCTTATAATCGCAGGTTGTGGAAACAACAGGAAGAAAATATCCTTCATCTTCAATATCCCTAACCACTATGCCCAAATCATTCAACAATTCGGTGCGGGCTTGTTCAAAAAATTCGAAATAACGGGCGTAGTAGACCACGCCCATCTGGTCGATGTCTTTATAATAAACTTTGGTGTGATAGTCGTAGATGACCATTTATTAACTCGCTTTATGTTTCGTTCAGGGTTGGTTCATTTGGCAGATAACTATTTACCAAATAGAATTAACAATTTTTGATTGACGAATATATTTATCCGCTGTCAACAACGGTAAATCTAATATTATTGAAGTTGCGGAAATAAGTTTATCTGCAGGGTCAGAGATAGTACCCAATCCTAACTTTACGGATTGATCCGCAATTTCGGGTGTAATCGGCTGAAAGATATAATGCTTACTCAAAGTTAATAATTCAATAAACTCAATGAAAGGTACATCAATTATCAAACGATCCTTTTTAATGAGCATGGAGATTTCCCATAAGGAAATATCACAAAATAAAATCCCCTCCGAATCATTCGCTTCATCAAAGGCTTTTCTGGCTTTTTTACTCAGTTTTTCCGGCGCCAATGCTTCCCATACAATGATATGGGTATCAGCAACAATTTTCATTTACCCTTATCCCACTCTTCCGTGAATGGGGTAAGGATATCATGTATTTCGGCCGTTTTACTGATTTCTGATAATTTATATTCCGCATCCTTTTTGGGAAAAGAAGGGGGAACAAGTTTTGCCACTTCCTTTCCTCTTGATGTAATCGTAAGGGTAAGTCCCTTTTCAACATTTTTTAATACTTTCATTAGATTGGCTCTTAAATCGCTGACGGCAATGGATTGCATAAGATCATTGTCCTTTTGTTGTACAACTGAAATGTACAAGTAAATCTGAATACAGAACAATTCAAAATGGAATACCTTCAAACAGAATAAACAAAAGGGCGGTGTTGCCATCGCCCTTTTCAAAATGAATTTTGCTTTTTACAAAAAGTTATGATTCAGTATAAACACCCATTTTTTCGTAGCGGTCGATTCGCCGTTCTAAAAAGGTCTCAGGATCAACGTCCTTCAAGTTTGCAATTTCTTCCAGCAGGACTTTTTTCAACACTTCACTCATATCATCAAAATTCCGGTGAGCGCCGCCCAAGGGTTCTTTCACAATTCTGTCACAAATGCCCATATTCATCAGGTCATCCGGTGTCACCTTCATGGCGTCGGCCGCATCCGCCGCTTTAGCTGCATCCCGCCAGAGGATGGATGCGCAGCCTTCCGGGCTGATAACCGAATACCACGTATTTTCTAACATCAGCATCCGATCGCAAACACCGATACCCAATGCGCCCCCACTGGCCCCTTCACCGATGACCACAGAGATCACAGGCACTTTCAATTTGGACATCTCCCAAAGATTTTTGGCAATGGCTTCACCTTGGCCCCGTTCTTCAGCGCCGAGGCCGGGATAAGCGCCGGGCGTATCAATGAGTGAAATGATGGGAAGTTTAAATTTTTCCGCTAATTTCATGACACGGAGTGCCTTTCGATACCCTTCCGGACGCATCATGCCAAAATTGCGAAAAATGTTTTCTTTGGTATTGCGGCCCTTCTGCTGGCCAATGAAAATCGCTTTTACGCCTTCAATCGTTCCCATGCCTGAAATCACAGCCGCATCGTCGCCGAAATAGCGGTCGCCGTGGAGTTCGATAAAATCCGGTGCAAGGGCCTCGATATAATCCATGGAAAATGGCCGTTGCGGATGACGGGCTAACTGGACACGCTGCCAGCGGGACAATCCTGAAAAGATCTTTTTCAGTGATATCTCCCGTTTAGTCTTCAGGTTCGATAGTTCGGTTGAGTGATCTTCAGTACCGGTATCCGCTTCAAGTTCTAATATTTTTTGATCGATGGCCTGAACAGGCTTTTCAAATTCTAAGTAATAATCTGCCATAATGCTTTAAAAATTGGAGGAGAATTTAAGGTTCATTGGAGAAATACTGGTTAGTTGTTATTGGTATGCGATCAATTCCTATCATTAAATCCAATTATTCCCACGAATAACGCGAAAAGACACGAAGAGATTATAAGGGAACTTTATTAATGCAGTACCAACTATTTTTTCAAAATGTATCGACAAGTTATTTTCGTGTATTTAGTGTGTTTCGTGGGAACCCCAGCTACCTTTCACCACTAACCAACACTACTTATTCCATCCAAAGATACGCCAAATCCGCAGGCGCCAAACCATCCACACCGCTTCAAACATGATATGTTTGCTCATTTTTGACTCACCAATAGTACGGTCAATAAAAATGATCGGGTGTTCCTTCATTTTAAAGCCCTTGATCCAGGCGCGGAAATTCATCTCGATCTGAAACGAATATCCCGATGAATGAACTTTATCTAATTCTATCGATTCCAAAACATTCCTGGACCATACCTTGTATCCTCCCGTGGCATCTTTCAGGGGCATCCCCGTGGCAATCCTGGAATAAAGGTTTGCCCCATAACTCATAATTAACCGCCGGATCGGCCAATTGATGACACTGACGCCGTGAATATAACGGCTGCCGATGGCCAGGTCATAATCGCTAAGTAAATTGATCATTTTGGGTATTTCCTTGGGGTGGTGGGACATGTCTGCATCCATTTGGGCAATGGCTTCGTAATCCCGCTCCAGGGCCCATTTAAATCCGAGAATATAGGCCTTACCCAGGCCATCCTTCTTTTCCCGGATTTCAAGGTGAAGATTCGGATATTTGGATTGAAGTCCCCGCACAATGTCCGCTGTACCGTCGGGAGAACTGTCATCCACGATCAGGAGATGATAATCCGGGTCAATGTCAAAAACGCATTCCACCAGCGTAGCTACATTCTTGTGTTCGTTATAAGTGGGCGATATGATCAGGGTTTTCATTTGGTCAATTGCTTACGGATTTCATGCAAACAAGTTTCAACTGAATTGGGGACGATTCCCAGCGCTGATTCAATTTTTTCTGTTTTCAATCCGCTTTTCAGTGGCCGCGGTGCGGGCTGGTTCAATTTGGATGTAGAGATAGGCGATATCAAGGCGGCATCCAATTCGAATACTTTGGCAATTAACTGGGCGAGTTCATACCGATTCATATAATCTTTATCGCCGTAATGATACAGTCCAATGGCTTCCTTTTCGATCAGTACTTTGATGATAGAAGCAATGGATTCTGTCCAAGTGGGATTATTCCATTGATCGTCAACTACATTAATTTGTTTTCCATCCGAGAGCGAATCCACCACCCATTTCACAAAACTGGCCTGTGTTCTTTTTGTATACCCGTACACCACATTGGTACGGATGATTGTGTGTTTCTCCTGGTTGGCCAAAAGCCACTCATCCGCTTCCAGTTTTGTTTGGCCATATACAGAAAGGGGATTTGTCTTATCTGACTCAGTGTATGGCCCTGCCATACCATCAAAAACATAATCAGTGGATATTTGAATGAAGTGCCCCTTGTATCCTTGACATAGATTTTTAACCCCGTCCACATTGATGGTCCGGGCCGTTTCAGGTTCGCTTTCACAACCGTCCACATGGGTCATGGCGGCCAAATTGAGGATCACGTCAGGGTTAATTTCGGTAACAATTTTTTGAACTGAACGTTGATCAGTAATATCGAGTTGAATTCCATTTAAATCATTATCCGGAATTGTTCTTCCACTAAAATACACCTTAAAGTTTGACTTTAAGTGTTTTAAACATGCTTCACCCAATTGGCCATATGCACCAGTTATAATTACAGATTTCATAAAAAGATGTTTGTCCCAGGATGTATGAAATATTCCCGTATAGAAATCACTATTTTGGACCCCTCCCGCCTTCGTGTCTACGGCGGATAAACTTTCCTGCCAGAAGGCAGGATTTCTCCCCCATGACAGGGGAGAAAATAATGGAATGATTACCAGACATTTCACCTATCATAGGGAAAATAGAAAGCCTGTCAAAAGTAGTGCCAGCGTAGGCAGGGGGTAACAAGTAAATGATCATTCCAACTATTATTTCTCAACTACTTCGAAAGAATGGGCCACAATATCCACTTGTCTCAAGAGTACATATTTATCCTGACCGGGATGAAAAATCATCAGATGGATAAAGTACGTTCGGTCACTGGGTTCATCGTAAAACAGGTATGAAATAAACGGACCGCCCTGGGCTTCTTCGATGCTTTCCCAAAGACCGGTGATCTTCCAAGCGCCCCGTTCATTAAACTCCGCCGGCTCAATTTTAAACAAATGGTCCACGTACTGAATATGACCGAAATACTCAGGCGGTATGGTTTTCACATATTCATGAACCGATGCGCTATCAGAAAAAACCAAACCATCTTTCCATTGCACTGCCAGCCATCGGTAGGGGATATCCCGCCCCATCCAAAAGAAGTGCTGCTCTGCACTGTCGGCAATCACCGTATAGCCCCAAGGAATTTGCATCGTCCAACCATATTTATCCCGAAGTTCCCGCTCCAGTTTTTTCTGACGGGAAGATTTTTCAAATAAATGGATGCTCTGTCGTTTGAAAAATAAATCATCATACTGTTTTTTAAGCCACGGCCCCTGATCCCCGGCCGTTTCCAGCAGTTTAGATTTTGTGGGTCCGTTCATGATCAGATAATTCTGATTCCGGGCAAATACATCTTGGGCAAAAATGAGTTGGTTATCCCCCTCCATGGTGGATGCATATTGGGCGGGAGAAAGAATTCTTTTCACCAACTGCACGCCCAAATTCCGTGGATGGTCACCCATGGCAGCCACAACCACATTGACGTGGTTTTTCACATCATTGAAATTTTCTGGATCGACCCATACGGTTCTATAATAGGGCTCCGGTTGGGGGGTGTATAGCGTATCGTCAAAAATCGTTGTGAGTACTTTTTGTATCTCAGCCCGGTCTTCAATCGAGGCCACCACCACCAATTCATTATCAGCACCCTGAGCCCGGGGCTTAAATCCTTCACATCCAGCCCAAAAAATAAATGCTATTAAAATCGTACTCAGTCGTTTAATCATCGTCATCCTATTCATTCGTAAGGACAAAATTAGCCCGTTGTTTCTCAAAAAGCACGGAAAGAAGTTTCACTTTTACTCGATCACCTAATCGGTATTCCTGTTTATACTTTCGTCCGCGGAGGCAGTAATGATCTGGATCATAGCTGTATTGGTCATCCTCTATAGTATCCATGTGAACGAGTCCTTCCGCCAGGGAATCCTCCAGTTCCACAAAGAAGCCAAAATTCACCACACCAGAAATAATCCCCTCAAAGGATTCGCCGATCCTCTCCCCCAGCCAGCGCAGTTGTTTCATTTTGATATATTCACGTTCAGCAGATAAAGCCTGGAGTTCCGCTTCATTGGCATACTTAATCGATTTCTCCATCATTTCCCGCCATTCTGCTTTCGTTTCAAAAGATTGCTCCCAGACCATCTTAATCATTCGGTGGACCATGAGATCAGGATAGCGGCGGATGGGAGATGTAAAGTGGGTATAATGCTGGAAGGCCAAACCGAAATGGCCCCTATTCTTCATGGAATATTCCGCTTTGGACATTGTGCGCAAAGCAACCGTTTCGATCAATTGGCGGTAAGGAGAATCTTCAACATGTTTAAGAATATTTTTAAAATCATTGGGGGATACATCACCATCGGGGATTTGAACGCCTAATCGCAGCAGTTTTACCAGGTCACCAAAACGCACTACATCCAATTTGTCCGGTTTTGCATGAACACGAAAAACGGCGGGATAATGCTTTGGTAATTTTTTTGGAATTTCCGCTGCAACCAATCGATTTGCCAACAGCATACATTCTTCTACAATTCGGTGGGATTCCAAACGTTCACTGGGACGAATTTCATGGGGAATCCCCTGGGGGCCCATTTCAAATATCGGTTCAGGAATATCAAAATCAATACTACCTTCATTCGAACGTTTTTTAAAAAGCTGAGCAGCCAATCGTTTGAGAATGTTGATTTCTTTCTTGAACAGATGGTCTGATTTTCCTGAGATGACATCCTGAACGTCCTGATAAGTAAAGCGGGCCTTGCTGTTAATGACGGTCGGTAGGATTTCAGTATCAAACACATTGAAATCTTTATCCATGTCTACTATGGCAGAAACGGCCAACCGGTCTTCATCCGGCCTGAGCGAACACAGGTTGGCCGATAGTGCTTCCGGCAGCATGTGAACCACACCTTCGGTGAAATAAACGGATGTGCTGCGCTGAATTGCTTCGCGATCAATAAAGGTATTGGATTCAACAAAATGGCTCACATCTGCGATATGAACGCCCAACGTGTAGCCATTCCGCGTATGTTTAATGGAAATAGCATCGTCAAAATCCCTGGCGTCAACGGGATCAATGGTAAAGCTAATCCATTCCCTTAAATCGCGTCTGTTGGGAATCTCCTTATCGATCCATTTTTGATTGAATCTTTCCACTTCTTTCATGACTTTTTTGGGAAATTCCTGGCGATAATCATACTTATGGAGGATCATTTTCACATCGTTTGCCGGGTCGTCCGCCCTGCCAATAACAACTTCTAATTCAGCAATAATCGGATCGAAAGCACTTCCCCAGTCCTTGACCATGGCTTTGACAATTTGCCCTTCACCCAGGTCCTTTTTGGCTTTTATAAGCCGAATCCCCCGGCCGGGATTCACAGGCGAAATAGCCATAAACATTTTTCCCGCATATTTATAGGTGACACCGATAAAGCTGTCGGAGCCCCGCTGTACCACTTTTTCCACCCGTCCTTTAAGTCCCTGTGGACTGGGTTTCCCACTAAGTTTTACTTGAACCATATCCCCATGAATGGCATCGGCCATGGATCGACGTCCGATGAAAATATCTTCTGAATCATCGTCGGTAATAACAAAACCGAACCCTTTTTGGGTGACTGTTAATTTTCCTTCCAGTTTGTTGGGTTGCCGCGGTAACGCATAACGCTTCCCCTTAATAAGGGTGATTTCACCGGATTTAACCATCTCTTTCAGTAGAATCTTGACCGCACCAATCTCATCCTGTTTCACTTTCATGCGATGAATGATTTCTTTCTGGCGAAA
The DNA here is from genome assembly GCA_964343505.1 of uncultured bacterium. GTDB lineage: Bacteria > Fidelibacterota > Marinisomatia > Marinisomatales > TCS55 > TCS55. The sequence goes on along the minus strand of CAYFJU010000052.1, from coordinate 15,365 downwards.
TAGCTTGCCGGGATTTTTTTGAAATATGTTGAATAGTTTTTTACGCATTATAAATCGGAGCTGAATTTAAGGTGGATTTTAGCACCGGAAGAGCCCTCAGAAAATCCGGCGGCGATATCCAACGAGATTGTACCGTTGTACTGTCGAAATCCCAATCCATACCCTGGTTTTATCCTCAACCTATCCGCGACAGGAAAATCCACAAAAACAAACATTTGGGAACGATCCAAATCCCCAAATATCCACTCTGTATTATGAAGCACGACCCAATCCGCCGAAAATTGGTTTTCATGATATCCCCTTAATGAACCGGCGCCACCGAATTTGACCTTCTTCGCCGGGGTTAATTCCCGATCGGCGACCCATGCCCTGTGGCCGCGCACAGATAAATAAAGTACACCAAAATTCATCGGCTTAAACCTGTCAATTCGAAATTTTCCCTCAATGACCCTGGTATTCCCCAATTCATCATCCCAGCGTCCCAGGTTGATTTCCCCTTCCCAATAATGGCCTCTATAAGGCAACCAGCGGTTGTTCCGGTGATCCCCTCTTAACCCAAGGATGACAGACTCTGAATCAAATTTTGTTTCATTCACAAGATCCCGGCTAGATTCTTTTTTTCCGCCAATCATCCAACGACCCAATGGTCCAATCCCTGTTGCCATCCCTGAGGTCGTTTCAAGGATATAACTGTCCTCCATAAAATCCTGCAAAAATTCTACACCCGTACCGAAGGGCAGCCCAAATGGAAATAGCACTTCATAAGCGAAATTTAGAAAACGGGATCGGGCGTTGGGCTGGCGCCATTCCAAATCCATGATAGTGCCCTGTCCGCGGGGATTTTCTAAGTGTAAATCAACTTCCCCGGTGGTGATCCATTTACCATCTTTTCCTTTACTGGCTCCCAAAATACCACCAATCTGGCTTTTGAACTGGGGGTGAAAATCAACCACGGCCGCCACCTGCTTTTGACCGAATTGGGCGAAAGAGATATCCGATTGATCATTAAGAAAAGAATAGGCGCTCTGAATCGTTCGAAACTGAACCAAGGCCCTGTTTTGATCAGAAAGTCCCATTAATGGTTGAAATAAGTGCCTCAGCACCTTTTGTTCAACGGACTGGTCCCCCGAAAAATGGATAGAGTCAATTTCAGAAAGTTCTGAGATAAAATCATAGGTAGCCTGCTCATTCAGGAGATAATAACTTTTCCATTCTCCTTTGATTTTCAAGTCGGCATATAGGGTTGAATCAACCCTCTGGGAAAAAGCCAGTCCACAAATAGCGATCCAAATTATAGGTCTAAAAATGAGCACGAACCTCTCCCCTCAATTTGATGAAGCCATCGTAGCGTTCATCATCCAGATATAACAATGTTGCATTGACCGAAAGTGATTTACCCAAGAAGAAGGATGCGCGAATATTGCTGCGAATTGTTCTGCCGTCGGCGATACCCTTCAATGCTTCCGGGGGCATGGATTCAAAACCATGGGCCATATAATATTCGAATTTTCCTTCGATACGCCCGTCCTTACCAATAAAATGGAGCCAATTCATTTTCATACCATAGGCCCATACTTTTTCTATATTTAAGCCACTAATTGGTGTTCTAATCCCTCCAATACCGGCACGGTCCCAATAATAAATGAACCGCGTTTCCCACTGAAATAAGCTGGAACGAAAATTTTTAACACCGGCCTCAAAAGCATAACCATCGACGGATCGCTTGGTTACCCGATCTCTTTCTGATTCGACCCTGGATTCATGGGTATCACCCTCGAGGACTATATGATAATTGTCCTGTAATGCAATTTGAGATTCACCACCCCATTCCTGTTTATATCTATTCGCCCACCCCCGAGGGTCCAACCCGTTAAAATTAGAAGAGTTCTGATTCCAAATGCGGTGGCGGTTTTTTTGCTTCCGCCTTTTATGAATTAACTCATGGCGGTTATTTTGACGGTACCACTGCACCCCGTCACCATTAAATTTCTGACCGATGGAAATTTTAGGTCCATGGAAATCCACCCGGTTCAAAAAGCGGTATTTCCAATCTTTCAGACGATCAAATTTCCATTTCGAAAAGTCCAGGGAAAAACGGGTTAAACCATCCAACCGGGAACCGTGTTCGCGTTTTCCGGTGAAAACCGTGTGGGCCACATAGGCGCCATTGGGGTCGGATATATATTCATTCAACTGGAAGTCAAATCGGTAATGGCCCAGCCCAACGCCGATTGAATCATAGACGACAGCCCGCGCCTCACTCATGGATGTTAGTGAATTCATCACCAGATCAAACTGAAATGGACTATTCCTCTTTCGATAATTCAGGGCCGACCGGAGGGCGTTAAAATCATTTTCTGTTTGTCCATTCCCGGTTTTTTGGACCCTTTGGCGATACATCCACTCCTGCCGCCACCCGTCCCGGTCCCGGCTTTTCAGATCTACCTGCAGGAATTGCCCCTTTAAATCAGTTTTCATTACGCCCGCCGAATCCTTTTTATCTTCCCGCTGACCGATACCGATCGAAAATTCTTTTCTTTTGTCCGAATAAGTGAGACCCACAACGGAATCATCAAACCGGTAACTGTTTTCCCTAAGTTCGTGGCTATATTTCATGAAAGGCTGAATGGGTCCCCGGAGAAGTTTAACATTTAGGTTTGCCATTCGAAATAAGGAATCGGACCGTACTTCATTCAAGTTTAGATTCATTTGGTGGATATAATGCCCGCGATACCCCAAGTCCAGATTGAGCCTGTTTTTTCGGGCAAGCCCACAATTGAAGCGGGAGAATCCCACCTGACCGGTGAAAGCATCTCCAACATGGATTTGTGAGCTCAGGGATGAAAGGGCCTCTTTTGCATTCGATGGTCCGGTCAAATCCCATTCCTCATTGAAATTGACATGACGGTCCCGGCTCATAGGACTAAATCGGGTGGAATTCTGCCAATGTTCAACTTTATAGCCAATTTGAACTAGGCCCAATTTCATCGGTTCACGATTGAATTCTAACCGGAAGGCATTTCCGTTCAATTCTGCATTTTTATTGGATGAGAATATATTCTTATCCTGAAGAGAAAACGCACCTTCTGTCGTCAGTATGCTTCCCTCCTTCATTTGAAGGGTGGAATTGACCTGGAAGAATTGCTGGCTACCAGGCGCCTTAATCGATCGCCCCGGTGAATACCGATCAATGCCGTTCCCTGTAGGACCCTCCCCCACATATTCATAATATATGCGATTCTGATCAGATATTTTTCGAACATAGGAACCGGCAGGATCAGGACTGAATGTGACCGTATATCGATTAGGTGAAGGATTGCCCTTTATCATGTAAACAAAAATATTATTGATCTTTTCATAATCACCTACGGAATCGGGAACCACACCCGATTGATAGAGTACGTTTTCATTTTGGAAAGCGGTTTTCTGTTCACTGCTCAGGAATGAACCGGCTGTATTATCCCGCTCATCGATGTAAGCAATATTATACTGAAAGCGATTTCCGATATTCCCGTCTAATCCAGCTTCTACATAATTCGTTTTAAAATTGCTCTCGGAATACTGGTATTCAATATCAATATCAGAATCAAAATAGATCAAATTATTCGGTGTGAAGGTTAATTCACCGGCAGCATAATCAATGGTATAATCGCGGTCTTCGCCACGGGATAATTTTTCGCCATTCAACCATATTATTTCGGAACCGGCAGAAACAACAACATTCCTTAATCCTTCTTTTGATGTTAAAAAATAGGGCCCTTGATGGCCGTCCTTTCCTTTTATTTCCAAGCGGTGGTATTTGCCTTTTGATTGGCCGACCACAGCCCTGATCTGGGTATAATTTCGATTAATGTTATTCTTTATACCTACAATTTTTCTATTGTTATTATTATACTTACCTGTTCTATTAATGACCGTTATATCCCCCGCTGTCAGTTCACCGGCGGGATAGGATACATTCAAATAAACTTTATCCAATTCATCCAGGGCTGCCGTTGTTCCTTCAGGTTGAATGGGGATAGATTCATCGGTTACAGTGCCGGAGATGCGGATCGTCTCGCTCAGTTTTCCCGCCAATTGGAAACGCAATCCACCGCTTAATCCACCGGCGCCCTGGCTGCTCATTTCAATCCCGCGAAAAAATGTGCCGGAGGCATTGATAGGATAGGATTTTGATTGATCGGTTGATCGGTTGACTGGTTGACTGGTTGACTGATTTTTGACCGGCTGCTTTTGATTGACCGTGTCTTTTTCAACAACAATTAAACTATCCAAAACAGGCAAAGCGTCTATGATAGGGCCGATCTTCTGGGGTAATTCAACCTGAGTGGAATCTTGTGCAATCAGGTTCACCGATAAGGTAAAAAAGAGAATTGATCTAAGGACGGCCATGGATATCAAAAATCACCAACTCTTTCTCGGTTAAAATATTGAGAAAACCGTCATCACTGATAATATCACGAATTACATCCGCTTTCATAGGCAGGTAAAATGGATCTTCGCCCAAAAACTGGGCTACCCCATTTTCATTCAGTATGAGCCAAGTCTGCCGGAATGGAATAAGGAATTGTGGAATTGAAATATCAACCGTGTACCGTCGTTCTAATTTCCCGGCGCGGTTAAACAGGAAAACTTCATTCGCACAATCAAATAAAAGGGCCAGAGCGTCATCCCGCCCAAAAGCCATATCGGCAACACAATACTCCGCTGATATTTGGGTATTCAAGTCAATAAACGGGCTTAATTGGTTAAAGTTGGGTTGGGTCCGATATAACTCATGCGTTTCGGGAGAATAGGTATAAACCCAGCCGCGGCTGTCCAAACTCAAATGTGTTGGGAATACTGGATTTTCCTGATCACGGAGTGGGATAGAATGGATAAAATTGAGTTGACGATCGAACCGGCTGATGCGGCTTGCAGTACCATCAAGAATGAACACATCCAATTGATGGGAGACCAAATCTACAGGATCGAATAAACCGGCTGCACCCGACCCAAACCCGCCCTGAACCATCACCGAGTCAGAAATCCATTGTCCTACATGGCGCCGATCTGAATCCAGTAAAATCAGGCCATTTGGAATTTTAACAAACCGATCGGGCATGAATTCAGGCCCAACGATATTTTGCGTGAGGTTAATTCGGCCTACCTCGATGGCCTTTTGGGGGAATACAATCCCTAAAAGAAGAGAAAGAGAAAAAGAAAAGAAAAAAGTTTTTCTATTTTTCAGATGGCTCTACCTGTGGCGTACTCACCGGGTGGGTTAAAAACCATGTACCGATCCCAATCATAGCCAATGAGATGAGTTGGGAACCGCTCAAGCCAATTAGGTATTTCGGATTCACTCGTAAAAATTCTATGAAGAAACGTTCCGCCCCGGCCAGGATCAAGTAGGTGAAAAAGAGACTCCCCACTACGATGACAGATGTCCTTTTGTGATATAAATAGTAGAAAATGCCGAATCCCAACAGGGATTCATAAATCTGTGTGGGGTGGACAGCCAGAACGCCCGGGTCAAACCCTTCCAGGCTCACCCACGGATAATAGGTCTGAAAAATGCTGTAAGTGGATGGGGGCAGCCCGTCAGGAAAGGAAATCCCCCAGGGCAAATGGGTCGGCCGGCCATAGTCGTCTCCCACCAATAAACAGCCAATACGGCCCACGGCATAACCCAGGATTAACAATGGGGCCACAATATCGGCAAACTTGATCCAAGTCAGTTTATTCTTTTTGATCACGTAAGTTACGGCCAAGGATCCGCCCATCAATCCACCTAAAAAAACCAAGCCGGCGCCGCTGAAGATCATTCCCATGGGGTCGGCCTTGACACGCTCGAAATTCTCAATCAAATAATATATCTTTGAACCAAGAATGCCACCTAACGCGGCTGCAAATACAATATCGGCCGCCAACTTGGCCTCATACCCCAAGCGCTTGAGATCCTTGTTGAGAAAATAATAACATGAATAAAAAGCCACCATCAGCATAAATCCATAGGAATTAATCACCGGGTGAAACTCGAAACCAAAAATGGTGATTTCGCCAAAATCAAAAATGACGGGCCACATTTAGAGCTGTCCTCCACAATTTGCACAATATTTATATTCGGTTTGAACCGAGGCACCGCAGTTGGTGCAGAATTTTCCTTTAGCCCTTTCAGGCCTGTTCACGATAACACTTTTCTGTTCTGACTTTCGCTGGAAAAAGAACATCCCTCCCACAACAATGGCAACAATCCCAAGGACGACCAACGGCTGCCATAAAGGTAGTTTATGTCGAACCGGCGGTGTTTTGGCAGCCTGGGGTTGGGGCGCTGCTGTCCGGTCATCATTGGACAACATATTCTGCAAGGCATTGATGGAAATGTCCCCACTGGGATTCGTGTAGTTGAATGATACGGATTTATTTGTATTATCGCGAAAGTCATGGAGATGAACTCTTCTGAAATTTAATCCATGCTGGTCTTGAAAAGTTTCCGCATCTTTTTCGGAAAAAGTAAAATCCTCCGCCACCAGGGGTTCCTGGATGATGACATGGACATCTTCTACATCCTGATTTATCTCAAGACTGAATACGCCTGACCGTTCGGCCCCTTTTCGTTCTACAGGATAAAAAATAAACATACGAAATTTAGATTCAACCACGCTGACTTGAACGAAGGAACGGTTATTGGTATTGAGGACCGTCAGATGTTTTACTTCCGCTTCAATGGCGGCGGTACCGCCCACAAAAAAGACACTGTCAGCGTTGGCCGGGACGCTCATCTCGAAATTTAAGGGTAAACGCTCCCCTTTAACTTCCCCATCCACCTCCGCCATGATGCCATCAAAATAATATTCAGGATAGATAACAACATCGAAAGAATTGAACGGTGAAGACTGGGCAGACAGGATACCCAGTAAAAACAAAATGGATAAAACTTTTTTCATTTAAGTTGATTTTCCCCCGAAAATGGACGCTGAAATTACAGAAGCTCAGGGCTAATAATCACGACGAAGTGGTGAATTTCACCAAAACAAAAAGATCATAAATAGTATGGGTATAAGCTGCTACACCAAATCCCCGCAATACATAGATTCCGCCCAGGACGATTCCGGCTGCCATGCGAATTAAAAATAAATTGATAGTGGGAGCCTCTCCATATGCACCAACGAAATGGAATCCGGAGAAAAGTGCTGCTGCCATAATAACGGCCCCTGCTTTCTTTCCACTTTCTCCCCATTGAAAAATGAACCCCAGAACTGCGGCCAGTCCGAGAATCAGGATCACGCGAAAGACAAACTCTTCATAAATACCGGCGCCGATGGCTAACACGATTTGCTGCATCAGGCGGCCATCCTTTCCATTCATTAATAGGGTCGGCATCCAGATCATGGTGATCGTGAGGACGATGGCCCAACCAATACTTTCAAATAGCATGGTCAATAAATATTCCCCGCGAATGGCAGAGGACATCAATTTTTTCTTCTGCCGCAAGAAAGCCACCATAAATCCGATCAGGAAAGAACCGCTGAATCCGTAAACGCCAAAGATGCCGAATACTTCCAGGATTTGCCGCATGAGTACGTCAGCCCCGTTTCTGAGCAGTGGCAGGTCACTGGCGGAAATGGCAAAAACGCCGACCTCATAAATGAGAAACAAGGGTAAGGTAAAAATAAAACTATAGAGCGGTGTGTGGGTTTCTCGCCAGTAGTTGGAATTTTCCATAAGGTGTTAGCGTGTTATGGTGTTAAAGTGTTTAAGTACAATAACACAATCGCACTTTAACACCTCTCTGTTTTCAGTCTGTATCAATCTGCAGGACGGCCAGCAGCGCTTCCTGAGGAATCTCCACTTTCCCGATGGATTTCATGCGCTTTTTACCCTCTTTCTGCTTTTCCCACAGTTTCCGTTTTCGCGTAATGTCACCGCCATAACATTTGGCCGTCACATTTTTCTTAATCATTTTTACGGTCGAACGAGAGATGATTTTATTCCCCAGGGCGGCCTGAATCGGCACATCGAACATTTGCCGCGGGATGAGCTCCTTCAATTTAGAACAAAGGGCCACCCCGCGATGATAAGCGTCATCGGTATGAGTAATAAAGGATAAGGCATCCACCGTTTCATTATTGATCAGGATATCTAACTTTTTTAAGTCTCCTGCCACATAATCTTTCAATTGATAGTCCAGGGAGGCGTAGCCCTTGGTAGTGGATTTTAGTTTATCGTAAAAATCAAAAATGATTTCACCCAAAGGGAGATCATAATGAAGCTGGGCCTTATCGGCTGTTAGGTAATTTGTATTCTTGTAAATGCCCCGTTTCTTCTGGCACAGGGTCATGATATTACCAATGAATTCTTTGGGGGTAATAATTTCCGCTGAAACGTGCGGTTCTAAGATTGCTTGAATTTCACCGGTTGGCGGCATTTTGGCCGGCGTATCCACTTCTACAATTTCACCATTCCGTAATTCTACTTTATAACGGACGTTTGGCGTTGTTGTCACGAGGGCCAAATCAAATTCACGCTCCAAGCGTTCCTGGATGATTTCCATATGTAGCAGGCCCAAAAATCCACAGCGGAAGCCGAATCCCAATGCTTCACTGGTTTCGGGCTCATAGAGGAGTGAAGCATCATTCAGTTTCAGCTTATCCAAGGCCATCCGCAGTTGATCATAATCATCCGCATCGGAAGGATATAATCCCGAGAAGACCATGGGCTTGATCTCTTTGAATCCCGGTAATGCTTCGGTCGCCGGATGATCCTTGGTAGTAATCGTATCCCCCGGTAAAATATGGGACACATCGCGAATACTGGCTAACAGATAGCCCACATCACCGGCGCGTAATTCCTTCGCCGGCACCTGTTTCAACACAAAGTGTCCAACTTCAGTAATATCATATTGGCGGTCGTGGGCAAAAAAACGAGCCGTCGCCCCCGGTTTGAGTACGCCATCAAACACGCGGACGTATGGAATAGCTCCCTTATAATTATCGTGAAGGGAATCAAAAACCATTGCCCGCAGGGGACCGTCAGAACGATCCTCCGGCGGTGGGATGCGCTCAATGATGGCATCGAAGACATCCTCAATGCCAATGCCGCTTTTAGCGCTGGCACAAATAATTTCACTTTCATCACAACCAATCAATTCGATCAACTGCCCTTTTACCTCGTCTACGCGGGCGCTGGGCAGGTCCACTTTATTGATGACAGGGATGACAGTTAAGTCGTTCTCAATCGCTAAATAGGTATTGCTGACGGTCTGGGCTTCTACCCCCTGGGCCGCGTCCACTAACAACAGTGCTCCTTCGCAGGCCGCCAGTGAGCGGGATACTTCATAAGTGAAATCCACGTGGCCCGGCGTATCAATCAAATTGAAGGTATAATCCTGGTTATTTTTGTGTTTATACTGCATTTGGATCGGATGACTCTTGATGGTGATCCCCCGTTCCCGCTCCAGGTCCATGCTGTCCAGCACCTGGGCTTTCATATCCTTTTTGGCGAGGGTGTGGGTCTCTTCTAAAAGGCGGTCCGCCAAGGTGGATTTGCCGTGGTCGATGTGGGCAATGATACAAAAATTGCGTATATGGACAGTGGACATGGGGGCAAAATTACAGCCACCCTTCGTTAGGACATAAGGAAGAATATGTTATTTCAATTGGTTTCTCTTCCCACCTTGAATCCTAATTCGTTTTATGGTAATCTATATTCAATGAATCATAAACGAAATTATATTCACCTTCGTTTCTCAATCCTGATTCTTTCAGGAATACTTTCATTCTCATCCTGTACTTTAAACCGAGCATTCCACCTTACGCCTATTGGGAATCAATCCATCCATCCCCACGGGAATCATTCGGCACTTGTATCCCTTTTACGTCACACCGGTGTAGGCGCATATTTGTATTTCAATGAAAATAATGATTTAGCCTTATACCTGATTTACTCAAACCGGTCAGGGCGGCCTCTCTTCATCTACCCGGAAAAAATATCCATGACATCCATATCCAAATCGGGGAAAAGGAACCCGATAAAAGTCTATTCCGCTCAAGAATATATTCAACAACTCCAGTCTGAATTTGCCGTGGCGCAGATTGAAGCATCAATGGAAGGGGCTATGGAAGCCACAACATTACAGGAAGAATCTTTTGTTTTGCGGTACAGCAAAAATGAATTACACCGTATAACCAATCCCAGGACTAATTCAGAAAATGGTCAATTCCAGGGCCGGTTAAACCCGGGAGATTTATTTGTTCAAAACCAGATTATTGATGGAATACGGCAACCGCTTTTAACGAAAAAACTACTTTCCCCAAACCAGTATGCAGAGGGTAATGTGATGGTTAAATACAAAAAGGCAGCTTCTTATGAAATTAATATTCCCTTTGGTGAGGAAACTCATATCTTTCATTTTTCTCGGAAATAACAACCCGTTTACCCACTTCTTCATTATTGGTATGATACTTCTTGCCAAGTTTAGACCTTCACAAATAAAAAATATATACAGCATAAAATATATATTTACATTACTCAAATGGCCGGAGATACCCTTGTGCTGGAAGCAGGCACCTATGATGAATATGATAATTGTCCCACGGATACCTGTTATGTGTCGATTGTGATTGTAAAATAACCCGATTTTTTGTTGATGATATAAAAATGACATCCAATAGATTCAATAAATACCGGTATGTATTGACTTAATCCATTCCCTGTATTAGATTTTGTGGATAGTGTAGCCTAAACGAAACAGAATTAAGTAGAGGCTAATTTGAATTTACGACAGACATATAGGGGGATTTGCCCGCGAGTGTCTCTCCCTCGCAAGAGAAATTCGTCAATCCCCTTCCTAATCCCCCTCCCCAATTTATCAGGTTAGATTTCTGACATCTATTATTATGGTGTTTTCTTACCAATATATTCCAAGCATTGATTTTTCAATAAACCAAACCAAAGGAGACAACATGAAACGTATTACAATGTTAATCATGCTCCTGGCCTTCCTGGCCTGTGAGGATAAAAAAGATGATGAAAGCAAAATGGTCGGCACATGGGAGTTGTCCAATTTGGGCGAATATGCCAATGCAAATTGCACTGGTGCTGTGGATAATTCCGGGTGGGCTTTGGCCCAGGCTTTCGGAATAAAAGGCACCATTGAATTAAAAGATGGTGGAACCGGCACCTACACCATTACGTTTGGCGATGAAAAACAAGAAATCGCTATCACCTGGGATGAAAGCAAGAGCCAAATTTGTTTCATGGGTGTCGAATGTAACACCTATAAACTGGATGGCGATTCTTTTTCCATGGATAATCAGGAAGAAGCCTATTGTGAAGATGATTATGGAGAGGAAACCAATCACGCCACTCAATCTGAATGTGAGGCCGCCGGGAACACATGGGAAGAAGCGTCCTGCCAAGTGGCGACTTTCACCAAAAAATAAGTTCCTAAACAAAAAGCCCCCCGCAGGATGCAGGGGGCTTTTTGTGATTTATAATATTTAACTGGCTAAATCTGGCCATTGAATTTAACGGATACAAGCTTCGAGACACCCTTTTGCTCCATCGTTACGCCGTATAGATAGTCCGCTGCTTCCATAGTGAGCTTATTATGAGTCACCACGATAAACTGCGTTTCATCGGCAAATTTATTTAGCACCCGCTTAAACTTCTGAATATTCACATCATCAAGAGGCGCATCTACCTCATCCAAAATACAGTATGGGCTGGGCTTATACTGGTAGATGGCAAAAAGGAGGGCAATGGCCGTGAGGGACTTCTCCCCTGCCGACAGCATCCGCAGGCTCTGGTTCTTTTTCCCCGGTGGCTGGGCGTGGATGGCAATATCCGCTTCCAATGGATCGGGATCCCCAATTAGAGATAAGGTAGCGGTTCCGCCCTCAAAAAACATTTCAAATAATTTGCCGAAATTGATTTTAATATGGTCGAAGGTCTCCTGAAATTTTTTGCGGGCCACACGGTCAATCTTCTGGATGGTCTCACGCAGGTTATCCTCTGAAGCAATCAGGTCATCCCGTTGCTCCATGAGAGTCTGAAGGCGAGCCTGTTCATCTTCATATTCCTGCTGGACGGCCATATTGATGGGGCCGATACTTTCAATGCTGCGCTGAATGCGCTCGATCCGTATTTCCAAGTCGTCCGCCTCTTCATCCACCACAAGGTCCGTCGGCACTTCCAATTCATAGCGGTCGCGAATCCGTTCTCGAATGATATTGATGCGCTGTTCCATTTCAGCAATTTTCAATTCATTGGTTTTTAGTTCTTCCAGCAATGTTTCACGGGATTGCTGTTCCGACCGAATTTGTTCCTGGATCTTTTCCATGGATTGATAGGTATCGTTGGTCGTTTCCCGTTTCAAATCAAGGATCGACCTGTCTTTGGTCAATTGACCGGTAATCGTTTGTAATTCTTTTTCACCGTCTGCTATCTGGCCCGACAGGGATTCCCTTTTATCATGCAGGTTGGTAATCTCAAGGTTGATGGCTGCTTTGCGCTCTTCCAACTCCTGGATGGTTTCTTCCGCTACCCGTTTTTGAAAATTGAGGTTATCCCGCTTATTTTCAAGATTGAGTAATTCGATCCGCAATTCCTGGACTTCCTGTTGAAAGGTATCTCGTTCAACCTGGACCTTGACTAAAGCAGCCGACGCTTCCTCTGCCGCCTGCTTCAGTTTCTCGATCATTGCTTCGCCTTTGGCCAAACCCGGTTCCAGTTTTTTCGCTGATGCCTGGAGGTCGTCAATGGTTTTGCGTGTCTCCTGGACTTCCTGTTGCAACCCTTTCAGAGATTCCAAGGCTTGGGATTGGCTGTAATGGTTGCGAATCAGGTCTGTTCCAACTTCATTCAGGTCTTTGGATAAAGATTCCAGTTCATCGCTGAGGGATTTTGAGTGGGAGGATTGGTTTTGAATATTTTCTGTTAACGTTGCCAGTTCCTGTTCCTGGCGGTCAATCGCCTGCCCCAACGAATCAATAGTTGAATTCAGGGATTCAATTTTTTTCTGGCGCCCCAGGAGACTGCCGTCTCCATTCTTACTGCGGTGTTTTAACACAAAATTCTTCCCGGAGTAGGTGCCCTTCAGGTCGACCACATCCCATCCGTCCAAGTCATGGTTTGTCAATGCATCACTAAGATCCTCAACAACCAATAGATTCCCCACCAGCACATTCGCCAAAGCGGCGTGTTTTTTATCGGCACCGCACAAGGCTGCCCCACTGCCGATGATACCCTTACCGACTGGAACTTGAATCGAGTTGGAAGCAAGTTTGCTTAATTCTTTTAAGGGCAGAATAGAGAGGTTGCCGACCTTTCTTGATTTGGCTGTAGATACAACCTGCAATGCGGCCTCACGGTCATCCGATATCAAGCACTGGGTCCAAGTCCCCAAGGCACTTTGGAATGCAGCGTCATATGATTCATCCACCTGGAATAATTCACCCACCGTACCGATAATACCGGGATAATCATTGGGCGCCTCCAGTACGGTTCGCACCCCTTCAGGATAGCCCTCTTTCTGTTCGATCAGTTCAGTGTAAAAGCCAACCTGGGAGCGGAGAGAGTCCAGCCTTGATTTTCCGCTGTGGATCTCCATAGACAGCGCCGAACGCTTTTCCTGATAGGTGCTTAGGCTTTCCCGTAATTCATTCAATTGGGTTTGAATGGCTGCAGTGGATTTTTCCAGATCTGATTTTTTGGCTTCTAATTCTTTTTGTTCGGCCCCTTGCGCTTTTTGGCTCGATTCAATATCCTGAATCTTGACTTCGACCCTGGATAGATTATTGCTCTTTTCTTCAATGAGGGATGTGGTACGGTCTAATAAAGAACGATCATCGGCCATTTTGCGCTGGGCCTCCCAGCGGTTGGATTGGGCCGTTTCCAATGCCTTCTGTGCTTTTTTATAACGGTCTTCGACCTTATCAAATTCTGATTTTCGTGTTTTATAAACCGATAACTGTTTTTCTGCTTGGGGATCCAGGGTAGAAATTTCATTATTATAATCACCAATCTGTCCGGAGAGCTGAATCTTTTTATCAGCATTGGATGCTTCTTCCCTGTTCAAGCGCTCGATATTTGCTCCGGCGGCCTTCTCCTGCTCGGACCATACTAACACATTGTTACGGGCGGATTCCCGCTCTTCCTCTAACTCACCTAAGGCTTTTTGGAGTGTGTGCAGCTCGCCTTGCTGTTCACTGTACAGATTTTTCAGGTGGTTCAGTTCTATTTCGTGAATGGAAGTATCGGAGGCCTTTTCATCCTTGAGATGGGTAAATTCTTCGACGCGCTGACGCAGCGGACTGATGTGTGATTCAAATTCATGGACGCGGATAAATGCCAGAGCTAAGTCTTTGTCTTTCAGTTCTTCCGTAAGATTCTCATGCCGTTTGAAGCGTTTCAACTGCAGGTTAAGGGCATGGACTTTTTGTTCCACTTCCTGAACGATATCATGGACCCGTTCCAAGTCCTGCCGAACGGCATCAAATTTTCTTAAAGCTGAACGGCGCTGCTGTTTATACTTATTGATCCCCGCAGCTTCTTCAAACATTCGTTTCCTGTCATCGGCTGTTTCAGACAGGATCTGCTCGATCATTTTCAGCTCGATCACGGAGTAAGCATCGGAGCCCATACCTGTATCTACAAATAAATCATGGATATCCTTGAGACGGCATGGGGTGCGGTTAATGAAATATTCTGATTCCCCATCTCGATACACACGGCGGCCGATCTCAATATCATTATATTCTAAGGGCAGTTTACCGCGGTTGTTGTGGACGGTAAGGGTGGCCTCACAAACCGAAAGTGGTTTCAATCCGTCAGCGCCGTTAAAAATAACATCACCCATTTTCCCGGAGCGCAGGACAGAATATTTCTGTTCACCTAAAACCCAGCGGATGGCGTCTACGATATTGGTTTTTCCGCATCCATTGGGACCGACAATGACAGTGACGCCTTCGCCGAACTTGAGCTTTTCCTTTTTGGCAAAGGATTTAAAGCCATGAAGATTGAGTTCAGATATATACATTTTCCGAGGTAAAAGAGGTTCGCGAATCTAATGATTTTTAGAGAGAATGCGATAGGGTTAATTCCTTGACAATAGAATCAACCGATATCTAAACTCTATTTATTGTGATTGGATGAATTATTGTGTTTTACTGTTCAAAAAAAATATGATCACTCATGAATGACTTCCCACCCCGGAGAGATGTCATTAAATCTCGAAAAAATAGAAGCCTTCAGAAAAAACATGATTCTAATCCTTTTAAAAAGTGGATCAACAGTCAGGTAGGGCAAATGTGCAATATGTAATAAAAACAATGGGTCAAGACTAGTTGGCATAACATGAAAAGCTGTAAGTTCCATAATAG
>CAYFJU010000051.1:0-23208 GCA_964343505.1 uncultured bacterium | reverse complement strand
TGCTATTATGGAACTTACAGCTTTTCATGTTATGCCAACTAGTCTTGACCCTAAATAAAATTGATACGGTATCTGCTACCCCACCCCACATATTAAAAATAAAATTTTCATTTTCAGATGGACTTAAATCTTTCCAAAACCTGCCCGTGTCACCGGGTGCAATTGGATGACTTTTGTATGCTGGATCGTGATCAAACCCGTGAATAAGGGCCAATTCAATATATATTGCACTTTTATTAATATAATGAAATTGAGCATTTCCTTCATCTGGATGATCAGTTCTACATCCAATTAACCCTATTACCATTAATGAGTACAGAAAAGTAGTTTTCATGATTTAATTTCCCCAATATTGAAATAGGTCGTCCAAACTACTTTCTGTATAAGTAATGGCTTTCATGCATTTGTAGTCGGTGAAATTGGGCCAGGTATAACCCCATTCTACACAAAAACCATTTAGGTTAGCATCTTTTAAATTTTCCCTCCATTCGTCAAAAGTAAATGATTGTAGTAAAGCATCTTCCACTTGGCTTATTTTAAAATTACTAACATATTCTGACCCGACATTTTTCCCTCTAGTGGCAAAATTAGTATTTGTATCCATAAGATCTTCCACAATTCCCGTATATTCATTGTGATAAGTAACAGAGTAATCGGAATATCTTTTTGTAGTTAAATATAGTTGAACACCCCTTGCCCAAGACTCAATAACTTTAGAATTCATTCCATCCCATTCAGCATCTCTTGGCATGAACCAATATCTTGTTTCAAAATTTTCGGCATGAGCACTATGGGTTAATTCATGAATTGTTGATCCATATAATTCTTTCGATTTACGGTAGGAACTGTGGTTATGCTTTAAATTAATTTCAATAGATTTAAATGGATACCAATAATGACCTTTTGTTCCACCTTCATATCGATCATGGACTTCGATATCAAGTCTAAAAGTTAACATAGTATCCTGTTTTGGTCTGCTTAATCCATCAATCGTTTTATAATAATAAAAGTAAGCTGCAGTAAAAATAATGGCATAACGGGCTGTATTACCGGTAATCGTTCCTTCCCATTCGTATTTTCTTTTTGGCTCCCAAGTAACGATGTGTACTAAAACCTGATCTCCCTTTTGTAAAACAAAATCATCTGCATCCCAATGTGCTTTATACCTCACTTTAAATGAAAATTTTACCGGGCTTTGGAAATAGCCATTAAACTTTGTCCGCGAAGATCGCCAATAGTACCAATATCCGGTCGTTACCCTTACACCTTCAACAGGTTGATCCTCTATTCTTTCTGGATCCTCAAATTTTAATCTTCCCGATGGCCGCCACCGTTCAGGCCATAAGCCACCACTTATAATTTGTTCGACACTCATTTTTTGTGCTTGAGGGAGTTTGGATTTATCCTTTTCACCTAACATTTCTTCTAAATGACCCGTCAGCAATAGGCTTGTCAATTCTTGAAGGATAATGACTAACAAGTTCTCTGGGAAATTGGTTGTCCTGATAAAAATAAAAACTGAACAACAACCCCTTGGAACGTGTTCAATGAGATTTTACTACAAGTTTATTCCAATTCAAATATTTTATATTTACATTCTTTTACCTGTTTATAAAGCAATAGGGGTTTAGATGCGCAATTTAAAATCATTATTGATCATAGCGGTTTTTTTAAGTTTTACTTACAGTCAACAGTCAGTGGCTGTTGATTTGGATAAACTCTCTTTTACTCTCGGCCAGCCCGGCCTCTCTTTCACTCAGGATCGATATATAGACCCGGAACACACCGATTCTTCCCTGAACTACTTTTTACATTTGGCTTTTTGGGCCGGCGCAAAAACAGAATCAGGTATTTCTGTAGTTTCGGGGGATGGTAACCCTATGGTGAAAGAATTCACTGAGTGGCAGTTTGATACCCCAACATACAAAATTGAGGATGTCTCTGCAGATACATCAGTTGTTTCGATTTATCGGTCTGTTTATCATGATAATTCAGGTATCCCCGGCCACTATCCTGTTGGCCTGTCTGTTGAACAACGATCTTATGTTTACAAAGCATTCCCCGCCCTGATTTATGAATATACGGTTACGTCAACTCGTGATTTAGATTCTCTTATTTTGGGCATGTATTTGGATTTTGACTTACCGGAATCGGACCAGACATCTGACCCTTACAACGATCATGTTTTGGCGGACCCTTCTCGAAACAGTATTTATATGGCCAACAACGGCCGTTGGGACGAAGGCCCCGTCCCCGCCGTGGTTAATTTAAGTTCAGGCCAATTACGGTATAAGGTATTGGGGAGTTTAGAAAAGCACCTGACGGATAAAGAAAAATGGAATATTATTTCTGACCCCGCATTTGAACAATTTCGAAAAACATTTGAAACGGAAGATGATTACCGGTTTATTGTATTTTCAGAACCGATGACAGTTAAAGCCGGTGAAGCAGTGACTTTTTCATTGGCTTTGGTTCATACAAAGGGTCAGGCCAACAGCGATAAGTACATCAATGAATTAAAACGGTGGTATAAAGATCATCCGCTGTTATTTAAACAAACAGGGCGGCAGCTCACCAATAAAGAAAAAATTATACCTGAAGAAATTTCATTATCCAACAGTTACCCCAATCCTTTTAATCCATCCACCTCTTTCACTTTGAGCCTGCCCCAGGAAAAGAATGTGTCTATTGCTGTTTATGATCTAAATGGCCGATTAATAAAAACGCTTTATCAAGGGAATTTAGGTGCAGGCATAAATCATTTCTCCTGGGATGCAGACAATGCAAGTGGGGATGAGGTCAGCACGGGGATTTATATTCTGATGGTGAAAGGACAAGATTTTCATCAATCCCGCAAATTGGTATTGATTCGTTAGGAGATTTGAGATGTATTCAATAAAAACGAAAACACACTTATTTTTCATAACATCCTCTTTTTTATTAATCTCACAACTTTTTGCAAGGCTGCCCGGAGATACAGATTATTATAACAGGTTATATCGAGCTTATGCCCAGGTCCGTGTATCAGATGAAGAAAACAATCCGGTTTCTGGCGTAAGAATCTCAGTGGAATTTAACCTGGGGTGGGGTTTGGAAGAATGGGGAAGAAACAGGAATGCAATCGCAGTTGGCACAACAGACCAAAATGGATATGTCTTTATTAGTGTTAGTGCGCTTGCACCAAGAAGTTGGGGTAGTCCGTATTCCCATTATTTAAGTGCCTCAATAATAGGTGGCCCAGATTGTGTTACAACTTCTTCAAGTAAAGGCACAACAAGTTTTACTATTTATAAAATTTGGCCGGTGTTTAAGGCGAATGTAAATGATTGTGATTATGACGGAATTAATGATAATATTGAACTCATACTCGCTGAACAATTCAAACCTGTTTTTCACAAACATTCATATGATAAACAAGAAGGTATTGCTAATTTTGAAATAACATTAAATAATTTAGAAGAAAATATTTTAAGAAGAATTGATACCGAAACGTTTGATTCATATTATACCGTTATAAACTCTACTGATGATTTGCATATTTACACAAATCAATTTTCAGATTCTCATACGCAATATCCTGTTATGAAGTATGCTTGGGAGATTGATTTTATCAATAATGATTCATTTAGACATAGTGGTGCACCATTTGGAGAAAGACCTGTTTATTTCCATGTTTATAAAGATGGCGAGTTTTATTATTTACAATATTGGTTGTTTTTCAATATGAACGACCTTCGATTCCATAATCAAACTAAAAATGAAACTTGGCATGAAGGTGATTGGGAACACATAACTTTACAATTAAAAAAAGAACAGGATAGCGAATTTCTTCCTGTAAATATAAATTTTTATAACCATTTTGGTGGCAGGACTAGGAGTGCCTCAAATACTTGGTGGAGCAGTACCGATACACCATCGTACAGTGGTATTAAACAAGGATATGATGAATTTCACACGCATCCACATGTTTGGGTTGCAGCTAATTCGCATGCATTATTCAATAGATTTGATACTGTTTATAGAGCAAAAGTACAAGTTATCGGTAAAATTGAAGACTATAGAGATAATGTTGATTATGAACCTTCTGGATATGATCTATTTTTTGAATATGATAAGTTAGAAAAATTAGGGGAGACCTATTTTACCAATTATCATAAATTAAATAATAATGAGGGTGAATTAGTCCCTGGTTATCACTATTATATACAAGGAGGAAAAGATTGGTTAGCTTTTAATGGAAATGTTGGAGGTTATTGGGTGAATGATGTTTTTACAAAAACTTTGTCTCCTAAAATGCCACCTTTTCGTAGATATGTTGAGTGGAGCGGTTTTACAATAAATGAATCAGGATTTGGTAATCCATTCTCTTTATTCGGGGATTATTTTAATGTTATAAACATATTTTATGATTCGGATCTACCAGATGGGGATTAGGAAGCATTTATTATTATGGGTGTTCATTTTTAATATTGGAGCAGTTATTTGTCAAACACGTGATACCAAATCCCATATAGATAATGATGATTCTCTACATTATTACAGATTGGGAATGGCAATGGCTGAAAAAGATTTTAAGCCACTGTTCACAGGTGCACTCGGTTTTACAGGCGGTTTTTTATTGGGTCCGGTAGGGTGGGGCGGCGCCTACGGTTTAATGCGATGGTTGGGCAATAAAGGGATTACAGTTCCCGAGCCGAAAAAGAAAATGACCGCTGAGGAGCGAATGGCTTTTAAAAAGGGATATATTGACGGTATAAAATTGATGCGTCGCAAGAATATTAATAGTTACGGCATGTTTGGCTGCACAATTTTAGTAATGGTTATTATCTCTTCATTTGAAGATGGTGTGAGTGGTGCTGGTGCCTAGGGATTTTTTAAGTTGAAATTTCTAAAACTTGTGGTTTACCATTTGATAATTCTATCTACTTTTTCTTTTGCCAATTTATTGGTTCAATCCAATAGCGATACACTACGAATTGAAAATATTCCGAATGTTGTTCAACGAGCCAAACAAGAGGCCTTAGAAGATTTTGGCTTATCCTACCCATCATATATTACCCCGGTTTTTATGCTCGGAACTCTGCTCGCACCTTTGTCGGTGTTTATTATTCCTATAAAAATCCCAGAGAAAAGGTATCATGAGATCAAATTCGAAGACAAAATTGTTAAACGCAAGTATGAAAATACTTACAGGAATACGACTTTAACGCTTAGAGTGATGGATACTTGGCCAATTCAATTTTTTTCATATTTTTTAATGTTTTCACTCAATACTCTGCCAATTGCCTAAATCAATCCGCACCCGTTTCATGGCGGAATACCAGTATAAACTGGAACAGGCGAATATATCGTAGTGCCTTTTACTTTTCTTTAGAAGACCTGCCCGCCACATTTATTCATTTTAATGGGGCAGGCGGGAAAGTAACAAAAGAATCGTCGCGGTAGAAAAATCATGGACGGTTCCCCAACGCTTCAGGAATGAATTAAACTCGTCCCGATCATTATCGGGTCTCAAACAGAAATTCATTCTGATCTGAATCGTTGTGAAACCGATACCCTATGATTTTCCTAATGCGACTTATAAGATATCGGCCTTATAAATATTTCTGTTTACGCTTATGTCCGTCAATCATCCTTGATTGACGCTGAGGATGCTGTGAGCGGAATTTGCGACAACCATAGATGGTTGTCGAACATTTAACAACCAACTTTCCGCCTAGGCGGAGTCCTTTTGTATCAAGTCGACGATCCCGATTCATCGGGGACCAAAGAACAAAGAACAATCATCCAATATGAATGAACCTGTCCATTTAATCCAAATTTTACTGTATTTTCCCCGGCTATTTTTGAAACAATTTTATTCAAATTGAATACAAGCCACTCAAGAGGAGAATCATGGCCGAAGAACAAATGAAAACAGAAGATCAATTATTTATCCACCTGGTGAATACATTTGTCCAAAGTGCATGGATATCATTAGGGAAAGTCAAAAATCCCGTCACCGATACACTTGAACGAAACTTAGAACAGGCTACCTATTATATCGATCTGCTGGATATGCTCCAGACCAAAATGAAGGGGAATCTCAGCGAATGGGAAGAGCAGTATATTATCCATAGTCTCAGCGAATTGAAACTGAACTTCATCGACGAACAGAAGAAAGGTGCAGGGGCACCTGAGGATGGCGAGGGCGCTGCACAGGATGGTGAATCCGGAGAAGCCAGTGGAACTGAGGAGACAGAAAACGCTGAGGCAAAAGAAGAACCAAAAGCTGAAGAAAAGCCCAAAGCAAAAAAGAAAGAGACGAAGTCTCAAAAAGAGAAGAAAGACTAAGATTTGATCCATACCGACTATATTCGATTGAACCGCATTTTCGCCGGGGTGGCTCTGGCGATTTCATTTTTGGTCTATCTCCTCACCATGGCCGACACCGTCCCCTATTGGGATTCGGGTGAATTTATTGCCACATCCTATATCTTAGGTGTGCCCCACCCGCCGGGAAGCCCCCTTTATCTCATCATTGGCCGTGTCTTTTCTATGATTCCTTTTAATCCGGATATTGCGTTTCGGGTGAATTTGATTTCTCCGGTGGTCAGCGCCCTGGCGGTCATGTATCTCTACCTATCCACGGTAAAGTTGATCTCCAATTATCGCGGTAAAATCCACACCCAAATGGATGCCATCATTGCTTTTGGTGGATCGCTGGTTGGTGCATTGACATTTGCCTTCACGGACTCCCATTGGTTCAACGCCGTAGAGGCGGAAGTCTATGGATTTTCCACATTTTTCACCGCCATTGTGGTGTGGCTCATCCTCCATTGGGCAGAGCGGGCAGACGACAAAGGGAATGAACGGTATATCCTCATCATCGCCTATATGATCGGTCTTGCAACAGGCGTTCACCTGTTGAATCTTTTGGCTCTGCCGTTTATTGCCCTCATCGTTTATTTCCGAAAATATAAATTTTCTTACAAGGGATTCCTCATTACGACCGTCATCACAGGTGCGGTGTATCTCGTGATTAACGCAGGGATTATTAACGGTACGCCAAAGCTGGTGGATACCATTGGCTTGAATCTTGTGATTGTCCTGGGACTGGCCATTGCCGGCGGAATGGTGGTCACTATAGTGAAGAAAAAATTTCAGTACGCCTTGGCCCTCACGTCTGTGGTACTGATTCTGATCGGCTATTCCAGTTATGCCATGATTTTCGTCCGTTCAGGACAAGCGCCCGCCATCAATGAAAATGATCCTTCTACCGTGTCCCGTGCCATCGCCTACATGGAGCGGGAGCAGTATGGTCAAATGTTTCAATTCCCGCGGCGCTACGATGGATTGCCACCAAAACATGAAGCAGTAGGCCGTCCAACGAATGGCAGAGAATATTCCAGTTCCCAAGAGAGGAAATTCAAGACCTACCGTATGGATAAGCAGTGGAGTTATTTCTGGAGCTACCAGGTAAAGAAAATGTACTGGCGCTATTTCCTGTGGCAATTCGCCGGGCGGGGGCCCAGTACAGATAAATATGTGACCGCTTACGGCGCCAACACCAATGAAGATGGTGTGGACTGGTTCCAGTTTGGTTTACCCCTGGCTTTCCTGTTTGGGTTATGGGGCATGTTTTACCATTTCCAGCGGGATCGGGAACAGGCTTTTTCTGTATTTACCCTGTTTCTAATGACGGGGCTTGCCATCATCATTTTTGTGAACCAGGATAACCCCCAGCCACGGGAGCGGGATTATTCCTATGTAGGCAGCTTCTTCGCCTTTTCCATGTGGATCTCCATCGCCGCCGCCGCCCTGGGAGATAAATTGCGGAACATTTTTAAGGATAAACCAGCAGCCAGAAATGCAGTGATTGGTTCCATGGCTGTTCTGTTGGTGGCCATGCCGGGTGTAATGCTGAAAGCCAATTACCATGAGCATGACCGCTCTGATAACCGACTGGCATGGGATTACAGTTATAATATTTTACAGTCCTGCGAACCCAATGCGATCCTGTTTACCAATGGAGATAACGACACGTTTCCTCTTTGGTATTTGCAGGAAGTGGAAGGAATCCGTAAGGATATTACCATTGCCAACTTGAGTCTACTAAACACGGAATGGTATATCCGCCAGTTGCGAGATTCACGCCGCGGTCAGGTGGACCAGGAAGGGCGCGAGCTGGAACGGTTCATCAATATGACAGACACCCAGGTGATGGATGTCGCTTCCGGGCTGCAACCCTGGCAGGCCCGCAATGTGCAGATTCCAGCACCGAAATCAGAAAAGAATTCCGATGGCTTTATCGAATGGAAAGTAAATCCGACTTTTGCCGGTGCAGCCCTCATGGTGAAGGATATGATGATCCTGAAAATCATATCTGATTCCAAATGGAATTATCCTATTTATTTTGCAGTAACAGTTCCATCTTCCAATCGTCTCGGTCTGGAGCCGTTCCTTGAAATGGAAGGCCTTGTGTACCGCGTTCGGGATTATAAAGTGGACCGCCGCAATCCCATCAACGAAGACCGGATGTGGACCAATCTCATGTCCGGACGTGGATCGGAAGTGTGGGAAAAAGACATTGAAGCGCGGGAGTGGAATTCATTGGAAGGAGAAGTATGGTCCAAGGATTATAAACCGGGCTACCTGTTCCGAAACTTGGGCCGGGAGGATGTGTATTATTTCCCCACCACCAATATTCGTCTGCTTCAAAACCTTCGTAGCGCTTACATGCAGTTGGCAGCCTACCATTATATGACCTTCAAAGATCATGAAAAAGGAAACAAAGAAAAAGCGGAAGACCATCGCCTGAAAGCATTGGAAGTCATGGGCAAAATGCAGGATAATATTCCTGAACGGACGATCCGTTTTGACTCGAAGGATCTTTATTACCAAGTGGGACGCCTATTCGGGGAGTTAGGCAATAAGGATGAACTGCGGCGCATCATTGATAATCTGATGGTCAGGGACGATCTCAGTCTGCGGGACAGGGTGGACTTTGGACAGGTTTATGTGTCCCAACTGGATTCATTTGAAGTCGGTCGGACTATTTTTGAAGCTTTATATGCTGAATTTAAACAGATTGAAAACGGCGACCGCCGCGCGACCCAAAAGGAAATGGAAGAATGGCGGAAGTATTTTACCCAAATTGTTTCTTCTCTTGTGTTTACCTACAAGCAATTAAATCAGCAATCCAAGGCTGAAACGGTGCTGGCCGATTGGCTGGATAAGAATCCCAACGATCCTGTGGCCCAAAAACTGTTGGAAGAGCTTAAAAAGGAATAAGGATAAAGGAAAAAGTAATAAGTAAAAAGGATTAGGGTGTGAGTTTGTACGACGTAATAAAATTCCCTTCTTCCTTCCTTGCTCGTCCGCAATCCCGATATTATCGGGGTGAAGGCGGGTTCCTTCTTCCTTAATTCCCTCCTCACAATGTCTAACCCTTTAGTCTCAGTCATCATTCCCCACTGGAACGGGATTGATGTCCTTTCCGAATGTCTTGAGTCTTTGGTTCAATCCCAATATGAGAATCTGGAGATCATCGTGGTGGACAACGCTTCCACCGATGGCAGTCCGGACTGGGTCAGCCAGCATTTCCCCCAAGTTAAACTGATCGAAAATGATCAGAATTACGGCTATGCCGGGGGATGCAACCGGGGGGCCAAAGTGGCCAACGGTGATTTCCTCGTCTTTTTAAATAACGATACGATCCAGGATCCGGATTGGTTGACGCCCCTGGCGGATTTTTTGAATTTGAATCCCAAAGTGGTAGCGGTCCAGCCCAAGATACTGAACTTTTTCGAGCGGACGAAATTTGACTATGCCGGCGGGGCTGGAGGCTGGTTGGATGTATTGGGTTTCCCCTTTGCCCGTGGCCGAGTCTTCTTGGAACAGGAAACAGATGAAGGGCAATACAACGGGATGCGGCCCGTCTTCTGGGCCAGCGGCACCGCCCTCATGGTGCGAAAAACTGATTTTGAATCGGCGGGTAGATTTGATGAAACATTCTTCGCCCATCAGGAGGAAATCGACCTCTGCTGGAAATTCCGCCTCATGGGGAAGGAAACTTGGGCCATCCCCAGCAGTGTGGTGTACCATAAAAATGCCGTAACCCTGCCCATGTTCTCTCGCCGAAAACAATATTTGAACCACCGCAATTCGCTGCTGATGGTATTATCCAATTACAGTTTGCCCCTCACCCTATATATGATACCGATCCGCCTGGCGTTAGAATTGGTGGCGGCTCTCTATGCGATCGTTCGTTTGGATCTCAATCATTTGTTGGGGATCATCCAAGCCCAAGTATGGCTTTTGGCGCATCCCCATGTGATCTGGAAACGGCGGCGAAAGGTGAAGCAGATTCGAACGGTCAAAGATAAAAAAGTGCTGCCATGGCTGTATTGGGGCAGTGTGGTTTTTGACTATTATATCCGCCGGAAAAAATGCTCTGCGGAAATCGTTAAAGAATAAGCTATTTCTTTTTCAGGCCCCGGATATAAACACCCTTGTGAGCGGGGTCCATTTCGGATAAACGGTAGAGCATATCATCTTGGCCTAACAGGTTTAACCTGTGTGCCAATTGTCCCCGGTGTGCATTGAGAAAATAGAGAGTCCTGCCGGTGGGGAATTGGGCAAAAACAATTTCCAACCCCTTCATCATTAATCCGAATTCTTTTAACGCTCCGTCAGGCTTGCCCTGGTCGAACAGATCCATGGCCAGATAATAAGCAAAGCGGGCTTCACGCAGACCTTTATTCCCCGTTATTTCATTCAACAACTGCACCCGGGTTGTCCATCCCTTGGGGAAATCGGAAGCCACGCCCCGAAGGGCAATTTCACGGGCTTGGTCGTAGGCATGGTTGCCCCCATAAAAGTTGTATGTATCCATATGACCGGCTAAAATAGCAAAACCATAAAAAGCCAAAAAGCTTCCCAGCGGTTCAAATATAACAGGATCGTACTGAACGGTTCCCCCCGAATTATAATAGAACTGAACAGCCTTGTCAAAATAGCGGAGGTCCATCCCATCGGAAACCAAGACCTGGGCATGGAATGTTTTCATGCCGCCCTTTTGCGCTTCGCCCTGGAATGCGATTGAAATATGCAGCGGTATCTTGAGCCCCTGGAAATCCCCGTCCCAGATGCGACCGGAAAAAAAGCGGGTGACTTCTTCTTTGAGAGAAGCCAGTTCCTGCCGTTGGCTGTCCCGCAGAAGGCGATCGTCAATCGTAACTTCTACTTTCCCAAATTGGGCGAAAGTCATAGCCGACGTGAGAATGAGTAAGAGGAGAAATCTCATGGTGAGAAAGTAAGGGAATTCCATCATCAAAAAAAGAACAGGATACGTAGCGACGTTAAGCTGAATCATCATTGGGGAGACGCGGCATGTTTACCCGCTAATGGGCGTGGCCCCGTCTCTACGATAGTTGAGAATCCTTTTGAGAGGAGATGTATTGCAATACGTCTCTACAATAATTTGTGTTAATTTCTCAGATGGCAAATATCCAGCATTTACTCGATACACAGCCGGAACCCCGTTATATTCTTAAAGAAATTGGTGAAATAGCCGCTGCTTATAAAAAAGAAGTCTATGTTGTCGGCGGTGTTGTGCGTGATTTATTCCTGAACCGGAAGCTCAAAGAGATCGATTTGATGGTTGTGGGCGATGGGATCGAGTTTGCCAAACTTCTGGCGAAAGAAATGGGCATAAAAAAGGTCGTCCCCTTTCCCAGGTTTTCAACCGCTCATATTCCGTCCCGCCCCATTCCAATTGAAGTGGCAGCAGCCCGGGAAGAAGCCTATGGCAGCGATTCCCGTAAACCCAAAAAAGTGGTTTATACTGATTTGAAAGGCGATTTACTGCGCCGCGATTTCACCGTGAATGCCATGGCCATGAGTTTGGGCGCCAAAGAGTTTGGTGAACTTCACGACCCCCATAACGGAATTCATGACCTCATGCTCAAACAATTGGTGACACCCTTAGACCCGGATGAAACGTTTTCAGAAGATCCGTTACGGATGATGCGGGCAGCCTATTTCGCTTCCGGACTTGGATTCCACATTGAAGAAAAATGTTATGAATCCATGCATCGCCAAGCCCAGCGGATTCAAATCGTTTCCCAGGAACGGATCACGACTGAATTCACTAAAGTCCTGACCACCCCAAAACCATCCGTTGGATTGAACATCTTGCAAAAGGTCGGTTTGATGAAATACATTTTTCCTGAGATCCATATCATGCACGGCATGGATCAAACCGGCGAGTGGCACCATAAGGATATTTTTTATCACACTATGCAGGTGGTGGATAATGCGGCCAAACTGTCCGATAAAATGGAACTGCGTTTTGCTGCCTTGGTCCATGATATTGCCAAACCCAACACCCGCCGGATTGATTCTCAAAAGGGTTACACTTTTCATGGCCATGACGCCGTAGGTGAGCGGATGCTGAAAAAGGTGGCCCAGCGCATGAAGTTATCCAATGAATTGAAGGAATACCTTAAAAAATTGACCCTGCTGCATCTGCGCCCAATTGCCTTGGCCAAAAAGGAAATTACCGATTCGGCTGTGCGGCGCGTAATGGTAGCCGCCGGGGATGACCTGGATGATTTACTGACCTTATGCCGGGCTGATATCACCACTAAAAATCCCTATAAGGTGAGGAAGTATATAGGCAATTTTGAACGGGTGGAGACCAAAATGCTGGACGTAACCGAACGGGATGCTCTCAAAGCATTTCAATCCCCCGTCCGCGGTGATGAAATCATGAAGGTGTGCGGGTTGAAAGAGGGTAAAGTTGTCGGGCAGATCAAGTCCGCCATTGAAGAGGCCATTTTGGATGGTGATATTGAAAATAATTACGATGCGGCCTATGCCTATTTTATGGAGATCAAAGAACAGTATCTTAATCAAAAATATTTTGAAAAAGAAAAAATATTTATCGAAAAACAATAATATATTATTGTTTATAACATTAATAATAACTAATATTCGGGCCCTGAAATTAAAGGAAAACGGCCTATGCCCGGAAGATCACAACAAGCATTCATTAAAATAACCGATTGGCTCCTGACCGGGTTTACGGTCTTGCTGGCTGTTTATATTTCTTATCGGTTCATCTTGCTTTTGACTGGCCCCGTCTTGGGGATCACCGATTCCACCACCAAGCTCCATTACCCGGTACAATTCCATGTGGCGGAGGAAGGAATTGCTGCCATAAATGACCAGGAGCTGGAGGTAAAGCTGAAACATGCTGAAGCCTGGGCCACCATCGAAGCCCCGGCGCCAACCGGGTTATTGATACCCGTTAAACTCATGCGGTTTGGTATGTTTGGTGTGATGATATGGGTATTATTCCTTTTACGACAGATTGTTCGTTCCGTTAGTATGGGAGACCCGTTCAAACCACAAAATGGTAAACGGTTGCGATGGATCGGGGTAGCCATTTTGGCTGTCACTGCATTCGATTTTTTCCATGATATTATATTGAATATTTTTATAACACCGCGACTATCATTTGTGTCCATCGTTCCACAGCAATCTATCAGTTTCAGCTTCGAAGATATTCTATCGGCCATGGTGATCATTGTGATCGGTGAAGCTTTCCGAATTGGGGCAGAAATGAAAGAAGAGCAGAAGCTGACGGTCTGATGGCAATCCGCATTAATTTAGATGTGATGATGGCCCGGCGGAAAATTTCCCTGGGCGACTTGGCGGAACGGGTCGGCATTACCCCGGCCAATCTGTCCATCCTGAAAACGGAAAAGGCCAAGGCGGTGCGCTTTACCACATTAGAAGCAGTCTGCCGGGAACTGGATTGTCAACCGGGGGATATTCTTGAATTTGTACCGGGTGAAAAAAATGATGATTGATGACAACCAAAGAAACTTTTTTGCGTCTAAGGCATCAAACGTCTTAGACTATTTTCAAAATCAAAGGGCAGGAGAATACCATGTTTGGGAATCTAATTAATGTGATCACCGCTCCCGGTGATACATTTGGAACAATCGTAAAAGAATTCAACTGGAAGCAGGCTTTATTACCCATTGGCTTGCTCATGGGTCTGGCCATCGTTTCAGGCTTTATCCTTCAGGATTTAATTGCTGATATGCAGTGGGAACAAATACAAAAAAACATTGAAGGTAGTACTCGTATTCCTGAAGAGCAAAAAGAGCAACTCCTAACCGACCAATATGAAAGTGTTTATTCAAAAACGGGAATATCAGCCATTTTCACTTATGTAAGCATGGCAATCTCATGGCCCATACGCATCGCCTTCTTTTCACTTTTTGCTATGCTGGTTGGAAATTTATTTTTAGGGGGCGGGGGAACATACGGTCGCGTGTTTACACTTACAGCATTTGCCTATGTGCCATCTGTGGTCGAATATATTATTAAGACACCCATCCAATACATCACCGACAATATGATGATTTATACCGGTCTGGGTGTTCTCGGAATCGGCGAACAGGGCGAATTCTTGAACAGCTTTTTGGCAGGGATTGACCTGTTCGCCTTCTGGCGGGTCTTCCTCGTTGCCGTTGGGGTCGGCCTCCTGTATAACAAATCAACCAAAACAGCCCTCATCGCCATGACATCATTATGGCTTTTCGGATTGGTGGTTTTCGCTGGAATGGGCGCTGCCGCAATGGGTATTTTTGGATAAGAAAGGACAAAACAATTATTAAACGAATTTTATTTCTGTTGCCCCTTGCAATAGGGGTCAGTCAAACCTATTCCTTGCAGGAAGCGATTAAAATTGCCCTGGAGAATAAGGAAGCGCTGAAAGCTTCAGCCATGGATCTTGAATCCTCAAGGCAAGAGGTCAAAGGATCATACAGCAAAATATTACCCTCGGTTCAGATTTCGGGGAACTGGAATGAAACCCGGTTTCCTTCCCGAACCGGGGGCTACAATCAGGAAACTGGTGAGTTGACGCTGGACAAGATCAACAGTCAGACTAGTGCATCTACGGGATTATATGTGTCTCAGAATATTTATGATGGCGGCGTGTGGTGGAATACGATCAACCAATCTAAGAATAACTATAAAATCTCAGCGCAATATGACCGCCAAGTGAAAATCAAAATCATTCAGAATGTTCACGAGACCTATTTCAATTATTTAAAAGCTCAACAGCTCATGGATGTGGCCCGATCCAACCTCATGAGTGCGCAACAACAGCTGGCCCTCGCCGAGCAAAAATTTGAATTGAAATCGGTAAAGAAAACCGATCTGCTTAAGGCAGAAGTGGGGTTTGGCCGGGCCCGTATTGCCGTCGTGAATAATGATGCCAATCTGCAATACGCTTACCGAAATTTGAAAAATGCCATGGGACTGGTAGGGCAAGAGGCAGATTTTTCTATCACTGCTACTGACGCCACCGTTGAAATGGTCCCGGAATTTGAGACGGGGTTTGAAATCCTGCAAAAAAAGAACCCAAGTGTTTTAGCAAAACAATTTCAAATTGTAGGTGCCCGGATTGGGGAAAAACTGGCTAAGGGTGCCACCCTGCCCAACCTGAGTGCGAATATCAGTTATAGCGGGAGCGCTTCGGATTTCTCAACTTTATCCGATAGCTGGAGCGAGCGCTGGAGCAATCGTATCGGCTTGTCGTTGTCCCTCCCGATTTTTACCGGCCGAAGCCTGAAAACGCGCATTGAACAAGCTATAATCAATATAAGAGTACAAGAATCAGAATATTTAACCCAACTCCAGGATTTGTCTGTCCAGCTCCAAGGAATCCTGGATCAATTGAATAATTATCAGGAAATCATTCCCATTAATGAAACGGTGCTTGTTTCTGCTGAGGAAGATTTAAAACTGGCCCGGCTTAGGTACACCCAGGGGTCAACAACTATTTTAGAAGTGCTCGATGCACAGGCATCCGTGGCTAGTGCCAGATCATCCCTTATTAGTTCCAACTATGATGCCCTCATAGAACAAGCCCGTTTAAAGGCCATGCTGGGGACGTTGGACTCAGAATTACAATAAATAATAGGAGCTCGTTGTGGCTAAGAAAAAATTAACGAAAAAGAAAAAATGGCTCATCTTCGGCGGGGGAGGTGTCCTGTTGGTCATTATGATCGCAGCCAGTCTTGGCAAGGACAATACAGATGCCGTTAAAGTTGAAACAGAAAAAGTAAGTCACCAAACGGTGATCCATAAAGTGAATGCCAGCGGAAAAATCCAGCCAGAAACTGAAGTGAAGATAAGCGCCACTTCATCAGCATGGATTGATTCCATCACAGTGAAAGAAGGCGATTATGTGAAGAAGGGGAAACACTTGATCTCCTTGGATCGGAAACAATTATTGGCCAACTACAATTCTACTGCTTCTTCGGTAAGATCAGCCGAAGCGCGGGTCAAACAGGAAGCGGCCTCGAAAAAGCGTGTGGAAACCATGTATGAACAAAACCTGGCTTCAGACCAGGAATTGGAAGCGGTGGAAGCATCATACCAGATTGCCAAAAGTTCATTGGAACAGGCCAAGTCATCCCTGGAATCCCGGAAAGATGATTTAGACAAGGCCCGCATCGTGTCACCACAGGATGGGATTGTCACGGCTGTGAATAAAGAGGTGGGCGAAATGGCTGTGGGCGGCATGTTCCAGGCAGAAGTGCTCATGATTATTGCTGACCTCAATCGCATGGAAGTAATCGTGGATGTGAATGAAAATGATGTTGTTTCAGTCTCACTTGGGGATACCACTGAAATTGAAATTGACGCTTTCCAGGATACATTATTCTACGGTGTGGTGAGTGAAATCGCCCACATGGCCCAGACTACGGCTATGGGTGCAGCGGAGCAGGTAACCAATTTTGAAGTGAAAATCAGGATCATTGATGTGCCGGACGGAATCCGCCCCGGCATGAGCGCCACTGCCAATATCATTACAGATAAGAAACATGATGTATTGGCCATACCGATCCAGAGTTTAACGGTCCGTCCCGAGGGATCAGAAAAAATGGCCTTAGGTAAAGGCAAGCGATCCGATAGTAATAACGGGGGCAAAAAATCAAAAGCGAAGAAAATGGAAGAATTGGTCTTCGTGGTTGCCGACAAACCCGGCGGTGTTTTGAGAAACGGTGAATTATCCGAAGTGGATGAAGAATTCTCTAAAAGCAAAAAGTCCAAAGGCAATAGTAAGGTAGTTCACATCCGTCCTGTGAAAGTGGGCATATCTTCTGAAACCCATTATGAAGTGTTGAGTGGGTTGGAAGAAGGAGAGGAGATCGTCACCGGCAGTTACCGCGCCATCAGTAAAGATCTTTCCCATAACAAAGCTGTGACCACCGGTAAAGATAAAGAAAGTGGTAAAAAAGGCTTTGGCGTTTCTATCAGCACGGAAAAGAAAGACTGACCGTGGCTGACCTGATTTCTTTAAAAAGCATCAAACGTCATTATGATGTGGGGGGCGAGGTCGTCCGTGCCCTGGATGGTGTTGACCTGACCATCCAACCAAACGAATATATTTCCATCATGGGCCCTTCCGGTTCCGGGAAATCAACGCTCATGAACATGATCGGATGTTTAGATTCCCCAACCGAAGGTATCTATGAATTCGAAGGTGAATTGGTTCATGAAATGGATGATAATCAACTGGCGTCCATCCGGAACCGCAAGATCGGATTTGTCTTCCAAACCTTTAACCTTCTTCCGAAAGCAACTGCCCTGCGGAATGTGGAAGTACCATTGATTTATGCCAACATATCTAAAAGTGAACGGGTTGTAAAAGCGGAAAAGGCATTGTCTGCCGTTGGTCTGACCGATCGGATGCATCATAAACCAAATGAACTTTCCGGTGGACAGCGTCAGCGTGTGGCGATCGCCCGGGCTTTGGTGAATGATCCATCCATCATTTTAGCCGATGAACCGACTGGGAACCTTGATTCAAAGAGCGGTACTGAAATCATGAAAATTCTGGATAAACTCCATAATGCTGGTAATACCATTATTCTTGTGACCCACGAAGAGTATATCGCTGACCATGCGGAACGGACGATTAACCTGTTTGACGGGAAAATCAAAGACGATGTCCGATCTGCAAAGCGCAAGGTTGAAGCTTAGTGAATATTAAAAGATCGCAGAGGACTCAGAGAATCACAGAGAGCCATAGAGATATATTTTTAAATTTTTCTCTGTGTGTCTCTGTGACCTCAGTGTAACTACCCATGCTAGGTTTATTCTGGGAAAATCTCCGTATCTCTCTTGGCTCCATTTTTGCCAATAAAGGCCGTTCGGTGTTGACCGCTTTAGGAATTGTCATTGGTGTACTATCGGTGACACTCATGGGTACCTTGATCTCCGGGTTGGATCGAACCTTTGAAAAAAGTATGGCCGGTTTCCGCAGCGATGTACTTATCATCAGCAGGATGAATTGGTTCAGCGGCGATGTGGATTGGTGGGAATTGCGCAACCGTCGCCGGATTAGGGAAGATTATGGTGAAAAACTTTTAGTAAAATCTCAATTTGCAGAAGCGGTGGCGCCCGTGTCAGAAAGGGGAGGCAGCATCATTCGCGGGGATAAGAGAATCGATTCCCGTTTCTTTGGTACAACCCCCGATTATATGCGAACCAATATTTCTGCCGAAGTAGAAAATGGTCGATTTTTTACAGAAGGCGAGGACCGCTCCGGCGCACGTGTTCTGGTGATCGGTGGTGACGTGGCAGATGCACTCTTTCCGGATGAAGATCCACTGGATAAATATGTAAAAATCGGAAATTATAAATTTCGTGTCATCGGCGTCCTGAAAAAGATGGGCAAATTCATGGGCCTTTTCAGCATGGATAACCAGGTGACACTCCCCATGGGCACCTACAAACGGCTTTATGCCCGCCGGGGCTGGATGAATATCCGTGTATTGCTCAATACCAAAAATACAGATGAGGCAAAGGATGAGGTGCGTGGAATCATGCGCCAGATTCGGGGATTGAAACCCACTGAAAAAGATGATTTCGGCATCAACCAGTCCGCCACCATGGAAGCACAATACAAGGCCATTAAACTGGCCATCGGCGGTACCGGTTTATTTATCACCGCCCTGTCTCTCATCGTCGGCGGAATCGGCATTATGAATATCATGTTTGTCTCGGTAAAAGAACGGACGCGGGAGATTGGTGTCCGCAAAGCATTGGGCGCCACCCAAACCATGATCTTGGGGCAGTTTCTCATGGAAGCGATCTTAATCTGCCTCATTGCCGGATTGATCGGTATGGGGATCGCTTCGGGGCTCAGTATGATTATCAATAAATTTTTCCCTTCCGATATGCCCATTGGATTAGCCATCGGATCCATCATACTCAGTGTAGTCATCGGTGTGATTTCAGGTTTGATCCCTTCCTACAAGGCCGCCCGCTTGGACCCTATTGATGCTTTGAGGTATGAATAATGGCTAAAAAATCACACATTAAAAATACGATTAAAGAAAGTTTTCGGATGGCTATTGAGGCTATACGTCAAAACAAACTGCGGTCGATCCTGACCCTTTTGGGAATCAGTATTGGTGTTTTTTCAGTCATTGGTGTAATGACGGCCATTCGCACGTTAGAATCCTCGGTGAATTCACAATTGGATATTTTTGGCACGAATACATTTATGATCCAGAAAACACCTGCCATGATGGTTCACGGTCCCGGCGGAAACAGTAAAATCCGGAAACGTAAGAATATCAATTTTGGCCATTATGAAGATTTAAGACAGCGGGCCAAACTGCCGCTTAGAGTCAGTGTGGCTGACGGCACCGGTGAAAGAAATATTCGATATAAGGATAAACGCTTAAAAAAGAGCACGGACCTGGTGGGTGTGGATGAATGGGGCCTTCGGGCCTATAAGACCTACTTGGCGGACGGGCGGAATTTTACACCGGATGATATCCGTTTCTCCCGCAATATAACTATTCTTGGGCCGGACATTGTGGATATACTCTTTCCTTTTGAAGATCCGATTGGAAAAGAAATCCAGATCAAGGGTATCAGCTATAATGTTGTGGGCGTCACAGAACGGAAGGGCCAGGCTTTTGGTGAGAGCCAGGACTATTTTGTTCTCATTCCAATTTCTGTTTATATCCAGCGCTTTTCTAGCCGGTGGACGTCCCTGGGGATTACGGTGGAAGCGGAATCTCAGGAACTCTATGATAAAACCATGGATGAAGCCATCGGCGTCATGCGGGTGATCCGAAAGGTGCCCGCCGGAGAAGAGAATGATTTTGCCATTATTTCTAACGAAGAACTGATTGAAACATTCGCGGGATTTACAGGGGGAATCAAACTCTTTGCCGGTGCAGTGAGTGTGATTGCCCTCCTTGTGGCCGGGATCGGCATCATGAATATCATGCTGGTTTCCGTGACGGAGCGGATCAAAGAGATCGGCATTCGCAAAGCCATCGGCGCCACTAAACGGGACATCCTGACCCAGTTTCTCATGGAAGCCATTTTCCTGAGTCAGTTTGGGGGAATCGTAGGTGTAATCCTCGGTATCGCCGGAGGCAATATGGTGGCAGTACTCCTCAAGGTGCCTGCTGTGGTGCCCATGGATTGGGCTTTTTACGGCATGGCGGTGTGTTCATTCATTGGTATCGGGTTTGGCATTTACCCGGCTTACCGGGCGGCGAATTTGGACCCCATTGAATCGTTGCGATTCGAATAATCATTATTTCTTGACTTAATGTCCGATTAGTCTTTAACCTTTGGTTAGGCGTAGCATCTCAGATCAGTTAAAACTAAGGAGATGTGAAATGGAGTCAGTCCAAAAATTTTTATCTATAAAAAATGAATTTTCCCCTCAAACAGGGGCAAGGCCATGAAACGCCTTTCTACTATATCATTTCTCATCAGCCTCATTTTTGTGGCCACAACCTGTCGGGAAGACCCGCCCAAACCGCCCCAACGGGCGGAATGTGACAAAGGCTTTCTTCCCTGCGAAGAGGACAGCACCATTTGTTGTGAGGTGCTTTGCCCCCCGGGCCATCTTTTAGGTGGGCCTGATTCTACAGAATGCCTGCCCGTGGAGTGCCCTGAGTTTCACCACCTTTGCGGGGTGGACTCTACTGAATGCTGTTTAGATACTACCAGCCATGACATGACTTGGGAAGTGGATACCATCTTCACAGGATTCAGTAGTTCGGCATATGATGTGGCTATAATAAATGATACCACTATTTGGGTGGTGGGTAAATTTTTAATAAATGATCCACAAGATACCATGACTTATGAAGAAAGAAGTTTTAATTTAATCGAGTGGAACGGTAAAGAATGGGAACCGAAACCAATTCACCTACCTGACGGTAGTAAATCAGGAGGACGGTTAACAAGCATATTCGCAATTAATGAGACAAATATCTGGATAGGAAGCGTCATAAACTGGGATGGAACTAAATTTACTTTTTATACAACAAAAGATGGTTGGCCTGACTTTGAAGCCTATACTAATGAAATTTGGGCCAGCGGCCCGAATGATGTATTCTTTATTTCCGATAAAGGAATGATCAACCATTGGGATGGCTCCAAATTCACCCGAATGGATACCCCTACAGATAATCTGCTCATGGATATTTGGGGGACTGGGCCTGAAGATGTGTGGGCCATTGGTTATAACCCATCGGAAGGGGTTACTGTTCTGATTCATTATGACGGAGATAAATGGTCTCTTATGTTTGATGGCGATATAAATGACTGGTATGCAAATAACCCGAACAAGATATCAGGTGTTATTAAAGGTGTTTGGACCAATCAAAAGAATGAAGTCAAAATTGTATCCAACCCCAATGGTATTTATCAGACAACTTTAGATAGTGCACCCAAGGCAAACCTTATTAGTTTTGACCACTATGGTGTTGCCTTAGAATTTATAAGGGGGAATCATTTTAATGATATTTATATATCCGGAAATAATTCCGGTATTTTTCATTATAACGGTAATTCAGTTTATAAATATAATTTACCCGGCAGTATTCTTGGGGCCGGTCTGGATGTCAAAGAGGATTTAGTTGTTCAATTGGGTGAAGTATTTGAATTTGTTGATGGGGGGAATAAAATTATTGTGTTCAGGGGTAAAAAATTATGAAAACTGGAATAGGAAGGAAACTATGAATATTAAATTTGTCGTCTTATTGGCTCTTACTTCAATGGTATTGTCTCAAAGTCATAATAATCATACCGGTGAGGCGGAAATAATTATATTTGGTTTAGGAGAATATGATTATGTAACTGCAACTACAGATAATGGATTTGCACTTGATAATAATTTGAATAGGAACAATCAATTAAATACTGCTGTTTCTAAAAAAGGACCTGCTGGAGGATTATATGCAAACCAGCATGGTATTGATTTAATTGGGACAGGACAGACTGATTTAAATTCAATCGGTTATGGCTTATATAAAATACATTTAGGTGATATTGAGAATAATTATTTCTGGGTCGATATGAGGCATTGTGGATCATATTCAGGAACTCCGGATTTAGTTTTACAATACGATGGGCCTAATATTTCAAAGTTTTGGTTTTCCCGTTGGGCTGAGGATATTGAGTTCAATGTTATTCCAGGTGATACGATCAGGTTAAGTTGGATTTCATTAACTGATTCTGAATTAAGGCAAAACAACCCTTATAATATTCAAAACCAAACTGACTATTCATGCTATCAAACACAGGTTTTATTGATGGGGAAAAATGAAAATGAAAACCCATTAAATGCTGAATTTTATATCCCCTACCTGAATCAAAATATTGTTTCCGGTAATACCGGCAAAGTATTGAGAGGGGAATATTCTTATATTAAAGCTGTTAAAAATGTAGGGACATACGCACACCACAATTGGGAAATCGGGAATAATCCTATAGAATTGAAATATTGGTTTGCACCTGATCAATTTCAAAGCCTTACTAGTGTTTATGAAGAGCAAAAACAAATAACCGTTTCATCCAATTTATCACCCATCCAATTATCCATATTGGACCCCTGGCGCGGCAATGGCGGAAATTCTGATTTTCATACCCTCGAAAATCCATCTTACAATGTATTTTTGAATGAATCTATGGTTCATAATGATCCGACCACTGCTATATACGCTGTCTCAGCTCCAAGCATAAATTATTCTCACAATGGCATTAATTACATCTTTACCGGTTGGTCTGGCACCGGTGCCGAGTTAGCGCCATATTCGGCTGGTGACGAGTTGAAAAGAAAAGTATTGTTTCAACAAGCCGGCGCTGAGGTCA
>CAYFJU010000050.1:0-23309 GCA_964343505.1 uncultured bacterium | reverse complement strand
TTATTTATCATAATTTCCCATTTGTAAATTTGACCCATGCAAATCGGTAACCTCAATATTAATATCCCCATTTTCCTGGCCCCCATGGCGGGGGTGACGGACTATCCCTTTCGTGTCCTGTGCAAACAGCAAGGCGCCAGTGTGGTTTATTCCGAATTTGTGTCCGCCCATGGTATTATACGTGAAAATGCAAAAACCTGGCACATGATCGAATTCACGGATTTTGAAAGACCTATCGGGATTCAAATTTTTGGAGATTCCCCGGAAGTCATGAGTCGTGCCGCGCGGATGGTCGTGGACAAATTTTCACCGGATATTCTCGATATCAATTATGGCTGTCCCGTCCCCAAGGTGACAAAACGTGGGGCAGGCTCCGCTGCTTTACGCGACCTTTGCCTCATGGATGATATCACCGCCGCCGTGGTGGAATCGGTTCCGGAAGTACCGGTTACAGTCAAAATGCGGGCCGGCTGGGACAAGCAATCCATCGTTGTCCCGGAAGTGGGCCCCCGATTGGAAAAGATCGGCGTTAAAGCCATCGCCCTTCACCCTCGCACCACCAAGCAAAGTTATAATGGTTCAGCGGACTGGACTCTTATTAAAGCGCTAAAGGATTCCACTTCACTGCCGGTAATTGGAAATGGAGACGTAAAGTCTCCCGACCATGTGATGCGTATGTTTAATGAGACAGGCTGTGATGGTGTGATGATTGGCAGAGGCGCTTTAGGGAATCCGTGGTTTTTTAGAGATGCGGTTGCCTTATATAATGGAGAGATTGTTCCCGGTGAACCGACTGTTGGTGACCGTGTATCCCATTGCCGTCGTCATTTTGATTATATGATCGATTGGCATGGTGAACGGGTAGGTACCAATTTAATGCGCAAACATTTTGGTTGGTATATCCGTGGTTTTAATGGAGCATCCCCATATCGAAAGGCCCTTGTCTCTGCACCGGATCGGGAGGCTATGGTATCTATTTTAGATTCGATTCAATAATATTTGTCATCCCGGCCCCTGAGCCGATATCCAAGACTCCAATGATGGATCGCAACAATAAGTGAAACGAATTGTTGCATCTCGAAATATTTGAAATGATTCACTCTGCTCATCATTTCACACCACCATTTCTCCATCCCGCCAATACTCCATTGATACCCTTAGATTCGATTCAATTAAAATTGTCATGCCGGATTTAATCCAGCATCCAACCCTCCCAATTTTCGTGAGCACAAAGGTGTCATTCCCGGAAGGACAGTAATTGATGTGGGGATTAATCTATGTGTCAACCCGCAAAATATCAACCCGATATTCACCAGGGCGGACACTCCCATCTATGATTCTGCGATGGGCAAGTAGGTCCGCCCAAACAGTGGAGCAAAATTATACAGAACGAGCAGGATGCTCGTTCCACATCATTTCAATCCTCCAAGAATCCATTACTCCATTATTACCCGCTGCTGGCGGGTAATAACAATTCCACTTCCACTCCTTGAATCCTCCATTTTTCACCAATAAATTCCCAAGCTTTTTTTGACCCAAATATTTCAAATTAACTGAGGTATCCATGCGCAACGCTAAAGCAATCGTTCCTAAACCTGAAAATGAACCTATTTTATCCTACGCCCCTGGCACGCCGGAGCGGGCCGCCCTCAAAGCACGCATCCAGGAATTAAAATCCCAAGAGATTGAAGTCCCCCTCATTATTGGCGGACGAGAAATCAAAACAGGGAATATGGGTGAAATGCGCATTCCCCATGATCATAAGCATATTTTGGGACATTACCATAAAGCGGGAGAAAAAGAAGTGAAAATGGCCATCGAAGCGGCCATGGATGCCTGGCAGACCTGGTCCAAGATGCCTTGGGAAGCCCGGGCCGCTATTTTCAAAAAAATGGGTTCCATCCTCCAGCGCCACAATGACCAGACCCTGAACGCCGCCACCATCCTCGGCCAAAGTAAGAATGCATTCCAAGCGGAGATTGACGCCTCCTGCGAAATGATTGACTTTTTGAATTTCAATTGTTGGTACGCCCAGGAATTGTACAGCCAGCAGCCCACCTACTCCCCCGATGGCATGTGGAACCGCCTCGAACACCGCCCATTGGAAGGATTTATTTTTGCTGTCACACCATTCAACTTTACGTCCATCGCCGGAAACCTCCCGGCCGCACCGGCCCTGATGGGGAATGTCGTTTTATGGAAACCAGCGTCCAGCGCCGTATACAGCGCCCACTTCATGATGGAATTATTCCGCGAAGCCGGTGTTCCCGATGGGGTGATAAACTTCATCCCCGGATCAGGGTGTGATGTGGGCCCGAATGTTATGGCTGATCCAAATCTGGCTGGTGTCCATTTCACAGGATCGACTGCCGTTTTCCAGGGCATGTGGAAAACCGTCGGCGAGAATATTGCCAATTATAAATCCTATCCCCGGATTGTCGGTGAAACAGGCGGAAAAGATTTCTGTATCGCCCATGAATCCTCCGATGTGGATGCATTGGCCACCGCCATGGTGCGGGGCGCTTTCGAATATCAGGGGCAAAAATGTTCTGCCCTGTCTCGGGCCTATATTCCCACCACCATTTGGCCTGAACTGAAAGAAAAATACATCGCCCAGGTGAATGAGATCAAAATGGGCGATCCTGAGGATTTCTCAAATTTTATGAATGCAGTGATTGATAAGGCCGCCTTCGATTCCATTTCTAAATATATTGAAGATGCGAAGTCAGCAGATGATGCGGAAATCATCACCGGTGGAAATTGTGATGATTCAAAAGGATATTTCATTGAACCCACAACTATTTTAACGGATAATCCAAAATATACTACCATGTGCGAGGAGATTTTCGGGCCGGTGCTCACCATTTATCTTTATGATCCGAAAGAGTGGGAGGCAACACTCAATTTAGTGGACACCACTTCCCCTTACGCCCTGACCGGGTGTGTTTGGGGCCAGGATCGTGAAGCAGTAAATGAAGCCACTGAAAGGTTAACCCACGCTGCAGGGAATTTCTACATCAACGATAAGCCCACCGGCGCAGTGGTTGGCCAACAGCCCTTCGGCGGCAGCCGCGCATCCGGAACGAATGATAAAGCAGGCTCGATGTTTAATTTAATTCGTTGGATTTCGATGCGTACGATAAAAGAAACATTCGACCCGCCGAAAGATTTTCGCTATCCATTCATGGCAGAAAAATAATCTTTTCATTCAATATTTATAATAATCCATGCAAAAATCAATCATCATCGCGTTAGGGGGTAACGCCCTCTCACCGAAAGGTGAAGCAGGTACCATCTACCAGCAATTCGCCCACACGCGGGAAAGCCTCGACGCCATTATGCATTTTGTCAACTTGGGGTACAATATTTGCCTCACCCACGGGAATGGTCCCCAAGTCGGCGATGAATTATTCCGCATGGAACTTACCCATGGCGATGTTCCCCCTCTCCCCCTTGGCGTTTGTGTGGCGGAGACACAAGGTTCCATTGGATACATGATCCAGCAATCCCTGCAAAATACCCTCAAGCATGAAAGAATTGAGCGGGAAGTGGTCACCCTCATCACCCAGACCATCGTGGATGCAGAGGATCCTTCTATTAAAAATCCTGCAAAATTTATCGGCCAGCGATTCCCGAAAGAAAAAGCGGAAAAAATGGCGGGAAAATTCGGATGGACGATCAAAGAGCAAAATCCCGGTGAATGGCGTCAGGTGGTCCCCAGTCCCCTCCCCCAATATATTGAACATGGGAAATCAATCCAGACTTTGGTTGATAACGGCATCATCGTAATTGCATCCGGCGGGGGCGGTATCCCGGCTTACTGGGACAAATCCGGCAATCTCGAAGGCCTCGACGCCGTGGTGGACAAAGATCTGTCTGCTGCCCTCCTCGGGCGTGTGATCAAGGCCGTGGAATTATGGATCATCACCGATGTGGATCGCGTTTGCTTAAATTTCGGCACACCAGAGGAAAAACCACTTACAGAAATCACGGCTGATGAAGCAACATCTTACCAGGAAGAAGGCCATTTCCAGGCCGGCAGTATGGGGCCTAAAGTTCAGGCAGCTTTATACTTTCTAAAATATCACGGCGATAAAGTTGTTATCACCTCTATTGAAGGTGTAAAAGAAGCAATTAACGGAAATAACGGAACAATTATCAGGAACTAATCCATGAAAATTCATGAATTTCAGGGGAAAAATATTTTCAAGAGTTATGGCATTCCAATCCAGGATGGCTATGTCATTGAAGATATAAAGGACACCCCCGCAACGATCGAAAAAGTACAGCAAGAATTCAACACCGAGGCGGTCGTCGTCAAGGCGCAAATCCATGCCGGGGGACGCGGTAAAGGCGGCGGTGTGAAATATTCGCCC
This sequence comes from uncultured bacterium, assembly GCA_964343505.1. GTDB lineage: Bacteria > Fidelibacterota > Marinisomatia > Marinisomatales > TCS55 > TCS55. Next base: position 18,933 of record CAYFJU010000050.1, on the reverse strand, counting down.
ACAACTGAGAAAGCGCTAGAAAATGCGAAAAATATGCTCGGTATGAATTTAGTCACCCACCAAACCGGCGCCGATGGACAGAAAGTCCGCAAAGTGTACATCACCGAAGCACTGGATATCAAAAAAGAATATTACTGCGCTATTACCCTGGATCGCTCCCAAACCAAGGATGTCTTCATGGTATCCACTGAAGGCGGGGTTGAGATTGAAAAAGTGGCTGAAGAAACGCCGGAAAAAATTATCAAAGTCTGGATTGACCCAATGGTTGGGATGAAATCTTTCCAGGCCCGGAAACTGGCCTTCGGATTGGGCCTAACGGGAGATGCTTTCAAAACAGCCGTAAAAGTATTCATGAAAATGTATGAATGCTATATGGGCACGGATGCTTCCATCGTCGAGATCAATCCTCTCGTTCTAACAGAAGATGATCGTGTGGTTGCCTTGGATGCCAAATTCAATTTTGACGGCAATGCCATGTATCGTCACCCGGATATTGCCAAACTCAGGGACATAAATGAAGAAGACCCAACAGAGGTTGAAGCAAGTGAATATAACCTGAATTACATCAAACTTGATGGCAATGTCGGTTGTATGGTGAATGGGGCCGGATTGGCCATGGCTACCATGGATATCATCAAATTAGCCGGTGGTGAACCAGCCAACTTTTTGGATGTGGGTGGTGCCGCCAGCGCTGAAACAGTGAAAAACGGTTTTAAGATCATTCTTTCCGATGACCATGTGAAAGCCATCCTGATCAATATCTTTGGCGGCATTGTCCGCTGTGATCGTGTAGCCAATGGTGTCATTCAAGCGGTAAAAGAACTTGGGTTGAAAGTGCCGGTTGTGGTCCGTCTTGAAGGAACGAATGCAAAAGAAGCCAAAACCATTTTATCTGAATCGGGATTAGCTATTATTCCCGCAAATGACATGAAAGATGCTGCTAAAAAAGTTGTTGATGCAGCGCTTGAAATTCAGGGAGTACAATAATGTCTATTTTAGTAAATAAAGATTCTCGTGTAGTCGTCCAAGGGATTACTGGTTCGGAAGGCACATTCCATGCCACCCAAATGCTGGAATATGGTACCAATATAGTCGCCGGCGTCACCCCAGGCAAAGGTGGTCAAACCGCATTGGATGGCCAAATCACCGTTTATAATTCAGTTGAAGAAGCTCGAATTGAAGCCAACGCGAATGTGTCGATCATTTTTGTCCCGCCCCCCTTTGCTGGAGAAGCTATCATTGAAGCATCTGATGCAGGGATTGAATTGGTGGTATGTATCACGGAAGGAATTCCGGTTCATGATATGGTCAAGGCCAAACGGATCATTGACCAAAACGGCACCCGCTTGATCGGACCCAACTGTCCCGGGATTATTACCGTGGATGAATGCAAATTGGGGATTATGCCCGGCTTTATTTGCCATAAAGGGAATATTGGTGTTGTGTCCAAATCGGGTACACTCACCTATGAAGCTATCGGACAACTGGGAAATGTTAGCCTCGGCCAAACCACAGCAATTGGAATTGGAGGAGACCCCATCATTGGTACAACCATGACGGATGTTTTAGAATTATTTGAAGATGATCCTGCAACGGATGGCGTTGTAATGATTGGAGAAATCGGCGGTCAAATGGAAAATGAAGCTGCCCGTTGGGTCAAAGAAAATATGACCAAACCGGTTGTAGGATTTATCGCAGGACAAACGGCCCCTCCGGGACGGCGCATGGGGCATGCGGGCGCTATTGTTTCCGGCGGCGATGATACGGCGGAAGCCAAAATGAGAATTATGACCGAATGCGGGATTGCCGTGTGTGAATCCGTGGCAGATATCGGCGAAAAAATGAAAGCAGCACTAAATAAATAATCACGTAGAGACGCATCGCAATGCGTCTCTACTGTAATATAATTTGGAGAAAAAATAATGGATAATAGAACATTTGCTATGATTAAACCGGATGCCACACGAAACGGCCATACCGGCAAGATCCTCGACAGAACAATTCAAGCTGGATTCAAGGTATTGGGTGCGAAACTCATTCGCATAACAAAAACGCAGGCGGAAGGCTTTTATGCCGTACACCGCGAACGACCCTTTTTCGAAGAACTGACAACTTTTATATCCTCAGGACAAACGATGGTTTTAGCTTTAGAAAAAGAAAATGCTGTGGCGGCCTGGCGTGAAACAATCGGCGCCACCAATCCGGCTGATGCGGCGGAAGGCACTATTCGGAAAGATTTTGCAAAATCATTAGGTGAAAATGCTGTTCACGGTGCTGACAGTGATGAAAATGCCGCCATTGAGATTGGATTCTTTTTCACCGAAAGTGAATTAATTGCCAATCAGTAACAGTTGCATTATTCCCTTTCATCCCTTCAAATTCCGAGACAGGGATTCGCACCTCGATTGAAATGATGGACAGGAAAAAATATATCTTTATCCTTTTTGCCCTGCTGGCGTTAACCGGCTGCGGCAATAATAATCCCACCGCAACCGTGGGCGATCATGTGACCGTTTCGGCAGATATCCCGGAAGAAGGCCAGGATCTCGATTTTATCTGGGAACTGACCAGCGTACCGGACAATAGCGTCCTGGATAATTCCCAGATAATCGCCGGTGAAAAAAATGCCTCTGTTGTATTCATACCGGATGTACCCGGTACATACAGCCTCGAAGTTTCCATGTTTCAATATAACGATGAAATAAGTACCCAATCTTTTTCATACGATGTAGTGGAAAGGGAAATGATCGCGGTTACTGAGGAGATAGTCAATGAAGATGAAGCAGAAGAAAGCGAAGATGCGGTTTCTGAATTGATGGCTGAAAGCGAGGAACCAAAATGGTATGAATCCGAATCGGTCGCTAAAGTCGTTGATTCGGCAAAGCAGGCGACAACCAAACCGGTGGTTGTGACGGAACAACCGAAAGAAGAAACACCACTACCATCCGCCCCGAAAAAGAAAATAGCTAAACCAGTTCGTGGTGCTTCAATTCCTTATGACAAGGATAGATTCACCATTCAAATTGCATCCAAAAAAGAATTGGAAGATGCCAAAAAAGTGGCCGCCACCCTCATAGATTCCGGATATGATGCTTATATCCAAAAGGCGGTTTTTAAGGAAACCAATGAAATTTGGTATCGCGTCCGGGTCGGCAGTTACGATAAACGAGAGACAGCAATTGCCGTCGCCAAATCACTATCCAGCACTCGCCCGGAAAAGGCTTGGGTGGATCACGTTCGTTATGAATATTAATCTCAACAACCAAAACCAGGAATAATTATGGAACCTATGGATCTACATTTTGATGTACGGGATATATTCCGTGCACCTCGTCTTGCCCTCAGCGGTAAAAAGATTTGGATTTTCTTAGTCGCCAATGTAATTGGGTATGCGGCTTATTTTATCCTCAATTACATTGCTTTAGCTCTCTCCGGTGTATCGTTTGGAGATACCTGGTCAGCCCAAGGACTGTACCCATGTTTATACGGTACTGATGCGCCATGGTATGCCTGGATACTCTTTTGGGTCGGGGTATTGGATTGGATTATTGCCATCAATTTGGCTTGTACAGCCGTGGCCAGAGTCACCTACAAGCAATTGAAAGGGGATGAATTTTACTCCTCCGGTGATGCCTGGAAATATGTTAGAAAACATTGGCATCCTGTTATCTTCACTTCTGTTTCCATGGCCCTGATCCTGGTTTTCTTTATTGGCATGGCAGCCGTATTCGCTTTATTTGGAAAAATCCCTTTTGTTGGAGAATTCTTATTCGCTCTGCCTTACCTGCTGTATTTCTTCGGTGCTGTTTTCACAGTTTATACAGCCATTGTATTCCTGGTGTCATACATTTACACCCCGGCAATTGTGGGGACCATTGAAGAGGACACGATGGGCGCCGTATTCAATAGTTACTCAATTACCTGGAGCCAACCCTGGCGCGTTATTTTTTATCACACCATTTTATTACCGATAACTGTTTTTGCTGTGGGTGTTTTCAAATTGGCGGCGTTCTATGGGTTTAAACTCGTCAATATGGTATTTGGGCATGAAATGTTGATGGGCGAAAAATTGTCCAATGTTGTCGGTAGCGCTGCTCATACAGTGTGGCCACAGGATTTATTTACTGCAATCGTCAATGCCTGTTCAGCCTCTGGTTCATGCTGGGGTGGATGTGTCATTGGAAGTGATGCCTTAAATAATTTTTATGCTTGTTTCATTCCAGCCGCGCCTGCTAGTTTATCCGGTACGGAAGGAATTGCAGCATTTATTGTCGGAGTATTTCTATTCCTCATCACCATGTCATTTTTCTCTTATTTCCTTTCGATCCTTTCTGTTGGCGAAACAATCATGTTAACCATTTTCCGTAAAAAATCTGATGATGATAACATTCTTGAACGGAAAGATGAAGAAGAATTGGAAGAAGATGAGGGTGATGAAGATTTTAATCTCGACGATGACGGGTCCGAACCAACCGATAGTGAAGCACCGGAATCTGAAGCTTCAAATTCAGATGAGGGAACCCCGGAAGAAGACTAGTTTAGTCAACTTTTCCCAATAAAATTCAAATTTGAAATAGCCTTGATAAGAGGTAAAAATAAGAAGTAAATTTCTTAGCTAAAATGAAGCTGTTTAGGTCGGATTTAGAACAACTTATTTCCAACCAGCTTTTTGAAATCTCAGCAGACTCTTTGGACCTGGATGATCTTCAAGTGGCCGGTGGCCAATTGACGTGCACCCTTTCCGTAGACCCCGCCTCCCATGGATATCGTGTCTACGGGCCGCTAAAAGCGACCATCCGGGAAACGTGCGATCGCTGCCTCGCCGAATTTGAAGAAACACATGAATCTTTATTGGATGTAATCCTTACTGATAATGAAGAATTGCTCAATAATCAAAATGTTGATGTCATCCGATTCGCCGAACCAGAAGAGTTTATCGATTTAAGTCCCGTGATACATGACCTCGTTTTATTAGCAGAACCTTTAAAAAGACTTTGCGATGAGGCATGTAGGGGATTGTGTCCCAACTGCGGCATAAACCTGAATAAGAAGGCATGCACCTGCAGTTCCTCAGGAAATGATTCCCGGTGGGATGCATTAAAAGATTTGAATAATTAAAAATTTTTGGAGTAATCATGGCACTACCTAAAGGTAGACAATCAAAAGCACGCGGCAGAAAACGCCGGACTCATTATAAAGCGGCTACTGTCAGTACAGCAAACTGCCCCCAGTGCAGCCAGCCCAAAATGCCCCATCGGGCATGTCCGAATTGCGGCTATTACCGTAGACGCCCTGTCCTTTCTGCATCGGAGTAATCCCACCCCATCACAATGAAAATCGCTTTGGACGCCATGGGGGGAGACTTGGCCCCCCTGGCTACTGTCCAGGGTGCGCTGGATGCCCTAAACAAAACTAAAGATGAACTTCACATTATCCTTGTTGGTAATGAGGATCAGATCAAATCTACGCTCAGGAATACAATCCCTGACAATATTTCAATTTTCCCCACAACAGAAGTTGTGACCATGCTCGATCAAGGCTCTAAGGTGATTAAATCCAAGCCGGATTCATCTTTAGTCCAGGGGATAAAACTGGTGAAGGACCAAAAAGCGGATGCTTTTATCAGTGCCGGTCATACTGGCGCTGTCATGGCCACTTCTCTTTTTCTATTAGGGCGGATTCCCCATGTAAAACGACCGGCACTCGGTGCGTACATCCCCACCCAAAAAGGCGGTAAAATCCTTTGTGATGTGGGCGCCAATCCCGACGCCAAACGGGAACATTTACTTCAATTTGCCATTATGGCCTCCGTTTATTTAGACCATGTTGAAGGCATCAAAGAAACGAAAATTGGCCTGATTAATATTGGCGAAGAATCAACAAAAGGATCAGAATTGTATCTTGCAACCCATCAATTACTGCAAAATGAACTACCTAATTTTATTGGCAATGTGGAGAGCAGACATTTTTTTGACTGTGAGGCAAATGTATTGGTTTGTGATGGGTTTGTGGGCAATACACTTATCAAATTTGCCGAGGGATGGATTTCGACATTCTCAGATATGGTCAAAGATAACATCAAGAATAAGTTGAAGTATAAAATTGGCGCTCTCATGGTAAAACCGGTTTTAGAGGATATCCGCAATCAATATGATTATGAAGAGCACGGTGGCTCACCTCTCTTAGGTGTCAATGGTATTTCAATTGTATCCCATGGGAGTTCATCACCAAGGGCCATAATGAATTCAATTTTATTAGCACAAAAATCAGTAAAAAATAATTTAATTCAGGATATCTCAAAGGGTATTGACGAACATTTAGGAGCCATCAGTTGAGAGCTAAAATTACAGCCACAGCACGCTATTTACCGGAACGTGTTCTGACTAATTTTGACTTAGAAAAAATGGTTGAAACTTCTGATGAATGGATCCGCTCCCGTACAGGCATCGAAAAAAGGCATTTAGTCGGTGAAGGTGAAGCGACCTCGGACATGTGTGCAAAAATTGGCGAACAATTATTGAAAAGATCCAGCAAGTCTCCGGAGGATATTGATTTAATCCTCATCGCAACAAGTACACCTGACTTTCCTGTCGTTTCAACTGCGGCCTTAGTACAAGATAAAATGGGCACAAAAAATGCCTGGGGATACGATATTGTTGCTGCCTGCACCGGTTTTGTCTATGCCATGGAAACAGGCGCAAAATTGGTCGAATCCGGACAATATAAGAATGTAATTGTCATCGGATCCGACACCATGAGTTCTATTATTGACTATACCGATCGCAATACCTGCGTGATATTTGGGGATGGTGGCGGCGGTGTCCTCCTTGAACCATCCGAAGATGAAACAGGAGTTCTGGATTCAATCCTCCATGCCGATGGCAGCGGAAGTAAATTTTTAACTGTCCCCGCAGGTGGAAGCCTCCACCCTGCTTCCAAAGACACCGTTGAGAAAAAAATGCATTATGTTTACCAGGATGGAAAAACCGTATTCAAGTTTGCGGTGAAAAATATGGCTGATGTCAGCAAACGGATTTTGGATAAAAACAACCTGACTGGCGATGACATTAAATTATTTATCCCCCATCAAGCCAATCGCCGCATAATTGATGCAGCCGCCCAACGGTGCGGGTTAAGTCAAGAAAAAGTTTTAGTTAACATCAATAAATATGGAAATACAACTGCAGGTACCATTCCAATCGCTTTGGATGAAGCAGTAGAGACAGGTCGATTAGAAGAGGGTGATATGTTGTTACTGGCCGCTTTCGGCGGCGGATTCACTTGGGGAAGTATGTTGATCCGCTGGGGGAAAGTCTAATGCCTTTAGCATTTTTATGCCCCGGACAGGCATCCCAAAAAGTGGGCATGGGCCATGATCTATACGAAATTACAGATTTAGGGAAACAGTATTTTGACCAGGCCAATGATATCCTGGGTATGGATATACAGGATATCATTTTCAATGGGCCGGAAGACACCCTCAAACAAACGCAATATACACAGCCGGCCATCTATATTGTCAGTGTGATTATTGGGGAGTTACTCAAAGAAAAAGGCGTTAAACCAACCTGTGCTGCCGGCCATAGCTTAGGGGAATATTCAGCCTTGGCCTTAGCCAATGCTTTTGACTTTGAAACCGGATTGCGGTTGGTAAAGGTACGCGCCGAGGGGATGCAAAATGCCGGCAATCAAAACCCCGGGACGATGGCCGCTGTGATCGGTCTGGGGGATGATAAGGTCAGTGAAATTTGTGACCAATTTTCAGATGGTATCGTGGTTGCGGCTAATTTTAACGCCCAGAGTCAAGTGGTCATTTCCGGTGAAATTGATGCAGTCCAGGCTGTCTTGCCCCTCATGAAAGAAGCCGGAGCAATTAAAGTGGTTGAACTGAATGTAAGCGGCGCCTTCCATTCCCCGCTGATGACGCCGGCCAAAGAAATCCTTTCCGAAATGCTTTTATCCATTGAAATTCAAGATAGTGAAATTCCTGTTTATGCCAACGTTTCCGCTAGGCCTGTTTCAGGTGCGAATGAAATTCGCCAAGCACTTATCGATCAATTGGAAAATCCGGTACGCTGGCATGAATCTGTGTCTCAATTGATAAAAGACGGGGTGTCAAACGCTGTGGAAGTGGGCCCCGGACGCGTGCTCCAGGGGTTAGCGCGAAGAATTGACCGTTCATTGAATATGAATGGTGTGGAATCTCTCGAACAAATCGTAAATTTCAACCATGTTTAATCTTTCAAATAAAGTTGCTGTTGTCACTGGCGCTTCCCGGGGAATCGGTAAATCTATGGCGGAAACCTATGCCAAGGCCGGCGCCCATGTTGTGTGCGTCAGCCGCACCGAAGATGCGCTCAAGGCTGTGGCAGAAGAAATAAATACTGAGGGCGGCTCCGCTTCAGTTTTTGCTTGTGACGTCTCAGACCTCGGTGCTTTTCAAAATTTAATTAAGAATACTGCCGATACTCATGGATCGGTGGATATATTAGTGAACAACGCCGGTGTCACCCGTGATACATTGATTATGCGCATGTCTGAGGATGATTGGAATACGGTCATCAATATCAATTTAAAAGGAGCCTTTAACGGCATTAAAGCCGCAACCCGCACCATGATGAAACAACGATCAGGCCGTATTATTAATATTTCATCTGTGGTGGGCCTGACAGGCAACCCGGGACAGGCAAATTATGCCGCTTCTAAAGCAGGTTTGATCGGACTATCCAAAGCAACGGCCAAAGAATTAGCATCCCGTGGCATAACGGTGAACTGTATTGCACCGGGATATATTGCAACAGACATGACTGATCAAATGAACGATCAGGCTAAAGATTCACTCATTTCACAAATCCCATTAGGACGAATTGGAAGTCCTGATGATATTGCCGCCACTGCCCTTTTCCTGGCTTCGGACGAAGCAGGATACATCACCGGGCAAACCGTTACGGTGGATGGCGGCATGGTCATGATTTAACTAAGGAGACAAATATGTCCACATTCGATAAGGTAAAAGAAGTCGTCATCGATAAACTGGGTGTTGAAGAAGATAAAATCGTATCCGGTGCATCTTTCGTAGATGATCTCGGTGCGGATTCATTAGACACCGTGGAATTGATTATGCAGCTCGAAGAGGAATTCGGTATTGAAATTCCTGATGAGGATGCAGAAACAATCACCACAGTCCAGGCTGCTGTCGATTACATCGAAGCCAATCAATAAAATCATATGAAAAAACGTCGCGTAGTCATCACTGGATTGGGCGTATTGGCGCCCAACGGGAATTCGAGTTCTGAATATTGGGATGCTTTGGCCGTCGGTAAAAGCGGTATCGGTCCCATTTCCTATTTCGATGCTGAAAACCTGAGTGTAAAGATCGCCGGTGAACTTTCAGATTTCAATCCGGAGGATCACTTTGAGCGGAAGGAAGCACGTAAACTGGACCCTTTTACGACTTATGCGTTAGTAACAGCACGGGAAGCAATTTCCCAATCCGGATTGGATCAAAGCGGCGTTGATATGGAACGTGTTGGTGTCATACTTGGAACGGGCGTTGGGGGAATCCAAACTCTCGAAGATCAACATGACGTTTATTCGTCACGAGGTCAACGACGAGTTTCCCCCTATTTCGTCCCGAAAATGATCGCTAACATTGTGGCAGGACAAATTGCCATTGAGCATGGCTTTCAGGGGCCAAACCATATCGTCATTTCCGCCTGCGCTTCAGGCACTGATGGGATTGGTACTGCGGCCAGAACCATCCAATATGGGGATGCGGATGTAGTGGTCACCGGCGGTACAGAAGCCAGTATTACGGGTTTGTGCATTTCCGGATTCGCCAACATCAAGGCCCTGTCCACCCGCAATGATGATCCTACCGCGGCCAGCCGTCCTTTCGATGCTGACCGTGACGGATTTGTTCTGGGCGAAGGATCCGCAACACTCATCCTTGAAGAGGCGGAACATGCCAAAGCGCGGGGTGCCACCATTCTGGCGGAATTGGCCGGATACGGCGCTACCGATGATGCGTATCATATTACCCAGCCGGCTGAAGGCGGTGAAGGCGCTATCCGTGCCATGCGCAACGCCTTGAAAGATGCAGATATCAATATTGAAGAAGTAGATTACATCAATGCACACGGCACATCCACACCTTTCAACGACAAAACCGAATCAGCAGCGATTTTGTCCTTATTTGGTGAACATGCCCATAATTTAAAGGTAAGTTCGACCAAATCCATGACGGGCCATTCTCTCGGCGCCAGCGGGGCCCTGGAGGCAGTGGCTTGTGTCCAGGCTATTCAGCATAGTAAGCTCCCACCGACCATCAATTATACCACTCCCGATCCGGAGTGCACGCTGGATTATGTTCCCAACAAAGCCCAAAAAGCAGATGTGAATGTAACGATGTCCAATTCATTTGGATTTGGCGGCCATAACGGTGTCCTTGTCATAAAACGGTGGAACGAATAGCGCGTGCCTTTATTTGATTTTTTATTTAAATCATATAAATCCCATCCCCTTTCTGATTTAGAAAAAATCAGTCAATACCGGTTTCGCAACCGGGATTACCTCGTCCAAGCTTTCAAACACCGGTCGGTCTCGAGTCTGCCCCGTGAGAATTATGAACGCCTTGAATTCTTAGGCGATGCGGTGATTGACATTGTCGTCAGCCGGGAGCTCATGCGCGAATTCCCCGAAGGCGACGAGGGCATCCTGACGCAAAAGCGCTCTGCCCTGGTGCAAAAATCCTTTCTCGCTTCAATGGGACAATTGCTGAACCTTTTAGATTTTATTGATATTGAAGCAACGGTGGATTTATCACAGGAAAAAATTGCCGTCAAACAATCAGCGAACTTATTCGAGGCCTTAGTCGGAGCTATTTTTCTGGATGGCGGAATCGAACCAGCCAAAAAGCTGATATTAAGATCAGTGTGGACGCACCGCCATGAAGCATGGAAATCAGTGAATTATAAAGGACAACTCATTGAGCTGTGCCATATCAAGCAATTGGCTAATCCTAAATTCCTCGTATCGGCCGTTTCCGGTCCTGATCATCAAAAATTATTCGAAGTGCACGTCAAGATTGGGGATGATATTTATCCCAGTGGAATTGGTACAAATAAAAAGGCCGCGGAACAGCATGCGGCCCAGCACGCCATGGAAGCGCTTGAGGATTAATTCTCTATTTTATTTATTTTATCGCGAATCCGGGCGGCCATTTCATATTCTTCCTTATCAATAGCCTTTTGCAGTTGACGCTCTAATAATTCCATTTTGGGTTCGCGTTGAATGTCTTCTTCAACATTCTCTAAATCATCTTCCCAAACAATGGCTTCCTCCATGACTTCTTCCGCGACCAGGATCGGCGCATGCATCCGCAGAGCAACGGCCAAAGCATCACTGGGACGCGAATCAATTTCACGGTGCCCTAATTTTTCTGCCTGAATATCCAGAATGGAGTAAAATACACCCTCTTCTAATTTGGTAATTTTTACGGCGGATAAAATTCCGTCAATCCCCTTGACCAAATTCACGATAAGATCATGGGTCAATGGGCGGGGCGTTTCCATATATTCCATCGCCATGGCAATCGCCTGCGCTTCATAAGCACCGACGAGAACCGGTAGCCTTCGATCACCCTCGAGTTCTTTTAAGATGACCGCATAACTGCGATTTGGGTGGTAATAGGATATTTTTTGAACTTTAACGGGAATCATGATGTATCCTTAATTGAAATTATATCCCCGCAAGTTAGGGTTCAACTTTTTTCCGATAAAATTCCTTTGAGACGATCAATCTTTTTTACCGGTGTCGGATCGGTATGATGTAAGATGGCGCACCAGTAACTCACCCAATCCCCAAAATGAATCATATGTAAATAACGCTCAACGATGGAATGCCCTTCCACCGAAATGACCTCATGCTTCCCGGGCAGATTCCCAATGATTTCTTGCGTGGATTCCTGCCGAATGGCTGTCCGGGGATGGTCACTTTCATCCTTCAACCAGATGACGGATATTTGATTGATCAGCTCTGAATTGTTTTCCCACCCCACGATCTCATTGTGATTCATCTCCGGTAATTCATTGTGGTAGGCCAGCATTTTTGAATTTTCGCTCAATTGGCCTTTCCAGCGGACAGCCAATGTTGCTGTGGAGTCCGATTCGGCATAAATAATGGGGATACTATTGTAAATCCGACCTGCCAAGGCATAGGTGGGATTATCAGCCAATTCCTGTCCATAACTATTCCGCTTTGATTGTATTAGGGTTACGGCATTGGTTAGGTCATTAATAGTCTCAGATCCAATGAGTCCGATTACCTTCAATAAATAAAGCATCGGTACAAATGAAAGCGCCAAGGCCGCCCGGGGCTGCAACCCTGCGGGAATAGCCACCACGTCCAAGTCGAGTTCATTCATTCGTTCGGTTAAGGTGCCGCCGGTTGAAATTCCTACGATTTGTGCACCCTTATCCCGGGCCTGTTCATAAGCAGCCAGTGTTTCTTCCGTATTCCCGGAATAGGAAGAACAAATCACCAGTGTATGACCATTGACCCAATTGGGCAAAGTGTAATTCCGTGATACAACCATGGGAATATCCAGTTCATTTTTGGCCAACAAACGGACCACATCGCCGCCAATGGCTGAGCCACCCATCCCGGCCACAACCACATTCCGTATTTCAGAATACTGGTTATTAAGTGAAATGGATTTTCCGATTTTCGCCGCATCTAAAATATGGTCCGGAAATTCATAAATTGATTGGTACATGTTACCGGGGTCTATCGATTGATAAGATGTCATTAATACGTCCTGTTTAATATCATAGTTGTGAATTGGTTTAAGTAATCCCGTTTTTCTTCTGGAATCACGTTTAGCCCTGCCTGGGCCTTTTCTATATAATGTTGAATGGTTTTTTCAGTATTCGCCTTAATGCCATTGGATTCAAAATAAGACTGGCAGGCCAAAATCGAATGATTATCCTTTATAAAGCTACCCCATTTCTCAGGGTTATTTTCCCGTGCTAATATGGTCAGAGCCGTCTGTTTACCGGCGCGGATATCACTCCCCAGGCTTTTTCCCATGGATGACTCATCCCCGAAGATCTCTAAGAAATCGTCCTGAATCTGAAACGCCAGCCCAAGGTTGAGTCCGAATTCAAATAAGTGATGGGCTGTTTCCTCGGAGGCCTTACCAATGAGGGCGCCTAACTCTGCGCTAAGTCCCAACAGGGCACCGGTCTTTTTACCGATCATGATTAAATAATGCCCCATTGAAACGGACGAATCATTTTCAAATTCCTTATCCATCCCCTGTCCTTCACATACAGCCAAGGTGACCTCGTTAACTCGTTGATGCACGATTGGAGTCAACCCAGTCAGCATGAGTTGGGATAGGACAAATAAACCGTCTCCAGCGAGGATTGCGGTGGCATCATCCCATTGTTTATGAACGGCTGGCTGACCATGGCGCACATCATCCTCGTCCATAATATCATCGTGAACCAAGGTGAAATTGTGCAGCAGTTCCACTGCTACACCTGCTTTCATCAACGCCTCCGGATCAGCCTGATATACTTGCCCAGCCAGATGAACCAATACCGGTCGCAGGCGCTTGCCCTTTCCTTTCAGGACATATTTCAGTGGATCGTACAGGTAATTCGGCGAATGGTCTAAGGGAATTTTTTGAAGCGCTTTTTCAATTTCACCCTTCAAAAATTGAACATGTTCAGGAAAGGAGTTAGTGTCCGCCATCGAGCTTGAGGGTACCGATTTCCTGGAGTTTATTCATGACGATAGATTGGATCTCATCCATCCGTTCCGGTGTGTTGGCTTCAAAGCGGCACACGATTACTGGTTGTGTATTTGAGGATCGCACGAGTCCCCAGCCATCACCGAATTTGATCCGAACACCATCAACGGTGCTGCAATCATAGTTTTCAGTAAAATAGGCCACAGCTTCTTTTGCAATCCGAAATTTTTCTTCATCGGATTCCGCTTCCAACCGCAATTCCGGTGTGGAATAATATTTCGGAAGTTCTGCTTTTAGTTCTGACAATGTTCTATCCGTCCGGGATAAGGTCTGGACGATTCGTGCGGCAACATAGATGGCGTCATCGAAACCGAAAAAATCATCAGCAAAAAAGATATGTCCGCTCATTTCGCCGCCTAATTTACAATTAATTTCTGCCATACGCTGTTTGATCAGGGAGTGTCCCGTTTTCCACATCACTGGTTTCCCCCCATATTTTAATATCATATCTTCCAAGGCCTGGGAGCATTTTACGTCAAAGAGGATTTCATCCCCTTCTTCCAGCACTTCCGGGAGAAAGAGAGCCATCAATTGATCGGCCCACACCACTTCCCCCGTTTCATCTACCACGCCCACGCGGTCCGCATCACCATCAAAAGCCAGACCAATATCATAGTTACCTGTTTTCATTAGGTTGATCAAATCAACCAAGTTTCCTTCCACCGTTGGGTCGGGATGATGGTTTGGGAAAGTGCCATCCACATCGCAGTATAATTCTGTCAGTTCAACATTTAAATTATTGAAAATATCAGGTGCACAAATGGCCCCGGCTGCATTACCGCAATCCATGACAACTTTGATGGGTTTTTGAATGTCAATCTTAGAGGCAATCATGCGTTTATATTTTGTCAGGATATCATAGGGCGCTTCCGACCCTTCGCCTACTTCGTAATCTTCATTTTCAATGATGGAACGAATATCCTGGATCGATTTACCAAAAACAGCCTTTTTATTACGGGACATTTTGAAGCCGTTGAATTCCGGTGGATTATGGCTCCCCGTGATCTGAACGGCGCCGGCGACTCCCAATTTGAACATGGAATAGTAATTTGCCGGCGTGGGTAAAATACCAATATTAATCACATCAACACCAGTGGACAGGACGCCTTTTTTAAATTGTTCAATTAGACTGGGAGTGGTGAGGCGAACATCACCGCTTAGGGCAATTTCCTGTCCGCCGCCCCTTTTGATAAATGTACCAAACCCTTTACCGAGGCTTTCCACAACGTCCGGCGGGAAGTCATCTGAAACTTTACCGCGTATGTCATATTCCCGAAAAATATATTTATTCAGATTCATTGAGACCTTTCAAAAGAAAATGTGAGCTTAAAAATTAAAGAAAAATTTTAACGTATAAACTATTGATTTGGTTTATTTTTTAAATTAATCATCTTGATCTGGTTTTTTGCGCAGCTCCTTTTTTTGAGACTGTTTCCTTTTAGTCTGAATCCGTTTCTCCTTAGCTGCTTTGGTCGTTTTGGTCGGCACCCTTTTCTTTGGCTTCCGGTTTAACTCCACCAGTTTTTCACGTAATCGCCTTAGGGCAATTGCCTTATTTCGATGCTGACTCCGTTCATCCTGACAGGTGACCACAATCCCCGTTGGCAGATGGGTCAACCGAACGGCAGATTCTGTTTTATTCACATGCTGACCCCCTTTCCCCGAAGCACGAAATGTGTCCACGCGGCATTCTTTCAAGAGGTCTTCGTTTGATTTCATCACACAGCCCACGCATCCGCAAACAATTCTGCCTGCTCTAAAACGGTTTCCGTGGCTTTGGCTTGCATGTCTGGCGGATAACCATATTTACGTAATATTCGTTTCACAGCCACACGCATTTTTGCTTGAACGGACTCCTTCAATGTCCAGTCAATGGTGGCATTATTTCTTACAGATTCCACGAGTTCATGGGCGATGAGTTTTAGCTTGTCATCTCCCAATACTTTTACCGCACTGTCATTGGTTTCCAACGCATCATAAAATGCTAATTCATCATCATTGAGTCCAAGGTTTTCTCCCCGCTCGTGGGCGTGACGCATTTTCTTGGCCAACTCAATTAATTCTTCAATTATCTGAGCCGTTTCAATTGCTCTATTCTGATACCGGGCAAGGGTTTGATTTAATAGTTCCATGAATGACCGAGACTGCACAACATTTTTCCGTTGAATTACCCGAATTTCATCTTTCAACAATTTTTGCAACACTTCCACCGCCAGATTCTTTTGGGGTAACCCCTGCACTTCCGCTAAAAATTCATCGGATAAAATGGATATATCCGGTCGTTTTAATCCGGCGTGGGTAAACACATCTACAATCCCTTCAGAGACAACAGCCTTGGACACAATCTGTCTCACCGCATGGTTCAATTCTTCATCGGTTTTCCCTTCCTGATTTGGAGATTTTACCAATGCAGCTTTCACCGTTTGATAGAACGCCACTTCATCCCGAACTGCCAATACTTCTTCTCTGGGAACGGCCAATGCAAAGGCCTTGGACAAGGCAATCACCGTACGGATAAACCGATCTTTCCCATTCTCCTGACTTAAAATATGCTCCTGCGCTGAAGGTAATTGACGAATCTTTTCTGTGGAATCTGACTCCAAATATCCAGCCACATCAAACTCATGAAATAAATCGCGGCATATTTCCAATTTTTCTAAAAAGAGCGCCACTGCTTGGGATTGATCCAATGCTGTTTTTCCCTTACCACCGCTATTGGTGTAGGTCCCCATGGCTTTTTTCAAACTGGCACCCAGTCCGATATAATCCACCACCAATCCGCCCGGTTTATCTTTGAAAACGCGATTCACCCGAGCGATGGCCTGCATCAATCCATGGCCATGCATAGGCTTATCAATATACATGGTGTGCATGCACGGCGCATCAAAACCGGTGAGCCACATATCCCGAACAATAACTATTTGGAATTCATCCTTTTCGTCTTTATATCGGGATGCCAATTCTTCTCGCTTTGATTTATTGCGGATATGTTCCTGCCATTCAAAGGGGTCTGACGCAGAGCCCGTCATTACCACTTTAATTTTACCTTGGTCATCATCTGGTGAATACCACTCCGGCCGGCGTTTCACAATGGCATCATGAAGCTCAACACAAATTCGGCGGCTCATACCCACAACCATGGCTTTCCCATCCATGGTTTCTAACCGACTTTCGAAATGAGCAATTAAATCATCGGCAATTTGGTTAATGCGTTTTTCTGTGCCCACAATAGCTTCAAGTGCTGCCCATTTGGTTTTCAATTTTTCCTTTTTGGATAACTCTTCTCCTTCCGTGGCTTCATCAAAATCCGGATCAATATGGGGTTTTTCTGCTTCGTCTAAATCTAATTTTGCCAAGCGGCTTTCATAATAAATGGGGACAGTTGCGCCATCTTCCACCGCTTGTTGAATATCATAAATACTGATATAATTCCCAAAAACCGCTTCTGTATTGCGGTCGTCTAAAGCAATGGGCGTTCCTGTGAACCCTACGAAAGTAGCATGGGGAACTGCATCCCGCATATGTTTGGCGAATCCATCAATAAAGGCATATTGACTGCGATGGGCTTCATCGGCGATGACAATTACATTGGACCGATCCGTGAGTAAGGGAAAGGTATCGCCCTTCTCTTCGGGCAGGAATTTCTGAATAGTGGTAAACACCACACCACCGGCAGCCACTTGTAATTTTTGCCGAAGGTCATTCCGATCTTTTGCCTGTGCCGGTGTTTGGCGGAGTAAATCTTTTGCATCGGCAAAGGTCCCGAATAATTGTTCGTCTAAATCGTTGCGGTCTGTAATGACAACAAGAGTTGGATTTTCCAAGGCAGGATGAACCACCATTTTGCCTGCAAAGAATGCCATGGTGAGTGATTTTCCTGAACCCTGTGTATGCCAAACCACACCGCCGCGACGATCGCCTTTTTCCGATACGGCATGAACGGTAGCATCCACTGCCTGACGGGTGGCATGATATTGATGGTACCCTGCAACTTTTTTGATGAGACTGGATTTCTGCTCTTCAAAGGTGATAAAATGATGGATGAAATCCAACAATCGATTTTTCTCAAATATACCATTGGTAAGTACTTCTAATTGAAGCATCTCGGTTGGTGCTTCTGCTTCGCCATCGATGGTTTTCCACGGCATGAACCATTCACGGTTGGCGGTTAGCGAACCAATGCGGGCATCCAATCCATCGGAAATGACCAGCAATGCATTGGTATGAAATAATGACGGAACTTGCGCTTTGTAGGTTTGGAGCTGATTAAAAGCAGACCATACATCCGCATCTTCATCAGCAGGATTTTTCAATTCCACCACGGCAATGGGTAAACCATTCATAAAAATAACCACATCGGGGCGGCGGTTATGGCCATTCTCAATCATGGTGTATTGATTCACCGCCACAAACTCATTGTGATCTATTCGGTCAAAATCAATGAGCCGTACAATTTCGCCACGGATGCTCCCATCGTCCTGCCGCATTTCAATCTCAATGCCATTCACCAAAAGCTCATGCATCTCCCGGTTTTGATGGGGCAGGGATGGGGACGAAACCGACAAAAATTTCTTCAGAGCTTCATCTAAACCATCTCCGGAGATGTGGGGATTAATCCGTGCCATGGCTGACCGGAGCCGAGATTGCAAAATGGGGTCTTCATAATTATCCCGTTCAGATTCTGCTTCGCCGGGGGCAATATGGGGACCGTGGAGAATGGTGTAATCCAATTCCCTGAGCCAACCCAACATGGATTGTTCTAATGCGTCTTCTGTTATTTTTTTATTCAATTTATATTTCCCAGATTGTTTTTATCTCTTTCCCAATTTTCGGGATTCATTCGGATATATTCTATTATGCGTTCATAATCCTTTTCATTACGGATGATATGTTCATAATAATTCCGTTGCCATAATTTTTTATGAAACGGCGGCCAATTATTTTCTTTCACACCTTTTATATAATTTGTCATCACTATGGATTTAAATCTTCCAACAACATCGGGCAATGATAAATTTGTTTGGGCAACCCCCTGTGGTTGCCCTTCATCCTTTGGAATGGCATCATCCTTTGGAATGGCATCATCCTTTGGAATGGCATCATCCTTT
Organism: uncultured bacterium; assembly: GCA_964343505.1. Lineage (GTDB taxonomy): Bacteria > Fidelibacterota > Marinisomatia > Marinisomatales > TCS55 > TCS55. Next base: position 9 of record CAYFJU010000050.1, on the reverse strand, counting down.
GGAATGGCA
>CAYFJU010000049.1:0-23516 GCA_964343505.1 uncultured bacterium | reverse complement strand
TGGTAAAAGTATAAATCCTTGCATTTCAATCCTTTCTTGGGCAACTTTCCGAGGATAAATCCGAGGTTCTTCTCACTATTAACGCGGTATTCAATCATGAATAACAACATCAAGGTTGGTGTCGGTTTTCTTGTTCCGGCAGCGGCAATCATTGCCTTCTTTTTCTCCATTTTCACCGAAAACTATCTGCTGGGTATCTTTTTATCCATCGCCGGTGTTTTGGTCTGGTTCATCTATGCGGCTGTCATGCAAACTGAAATGCCCAATGTGACGGGTAATATTATTATCGTCTTTGGGGTTCTGTTATCTTTGGCGGTCTTTTTGAATTATGGTTGGGAACGGAATATGTTTGGTGGTTTTAATTTTAATCCGGAAGGAGCCGCCGGGTCAGCCGTTTTACTCTTTTTCTCTGTCCTTTTGGGTATTTTATTCAGGAATAACGCGCCCTCTCTGGCGCTCCCTGCATTACCACCCTTGCCCGTCTCTCCTCCCGAGCCGCCGGTTGAAGAAGCGGCGGCGGAAAATGTGGTTGAGGAAGATCCATATTCTTCCTATTACGAAGGAGAATATGAGGACTATTACCCCGAAGATTATGAAGACTATTATTCAAAATATTTTGAAGATTATGAGGAAGACGAAGAATAGTTCTTCTTTTTAGTTAATCGAAAACGACAATTCGTTTTTTAATTCACCGACCAGTGCTCCGATGCGCTGGTCTTTTTTTGCTTTGTCCCCAATCACACGGCAGGCGTGTAAAACAGTTGAATGGTCCCTTCCGCCGAAATGCATTCCAATGCTGACCAGGGGAGTGCCTAATATTTCACGACATAAGTAAATTGAAATTTGACGCGCTTCAGCAATTTCCATTTTCCGGCTGGACCCAACAATATCCCGCTCTTTAATATGTGTCGTTTCGGATACGCGCCGGACAATATCCTCTACGGTTATATCAGAAACTGCTTTTGATCCCAATCTTTCCTTGATCACTTTTTTTGCAAGGTTGTAATCTATTTCTTTGTTAGATAAGGATGAGTGGGCCAGCAACCGGATGATTGTGCTCTCCAAATCCCTGACGCTGTTTTTGATATGGGTCCCAATAAGTTCAATAATATCATAAGGGAGCTTTAAACCGTTTTGTTCTGCTTTTTCCATAACAATCGCTACACGCGTCTCGAAATCAGGCGGCTGTATATCAACGGCTAAGCCAGATTTGAAGCGCGACAAAAGACGATCCTGCAACCCAATCATTTCACCTGGGTAACGATCGGCTGTCATTACAATTTGTTTTCCTGCTTGGAATAGTTCATTGAATGTATGAAAAAACTGTTCTTGTGTTTGTTCTTTGCCCTGGAAAAACTGGATGTCATCGATTAAAAGAATATCGGCGTTTCGATATGATTTTGAAAATTCTGCTGTGCGGTTTTTCTGAATGGATGATATAAACTCCAGGGTGAACTTTTCACTGGAAGCACATACCACTTTTTTATTCTGCTTTTCCTGGAAGACAGTATTGCCAATTGCGTGAAGCAGGTGCGTTTTCCCCATACCAACACCCCCATAGATAACCAGGGGGTTAAAAGATTGCTGTCCCGGTGTTTCAGAAACGCTTAATGCGGCTGCTTTTGCGAATTGGTTATGGGCACCTTCAATAAATGAAGCAAAAGTATACTTTTCGTTCAAATTATTATTTCGGATTGGTTGCTGATATGTTTTAGGTAGCGACGATAAACTGTCCGCTGTCTTGATTTCTACAGCACCTTCAGGTGAAACGGTATATTTGATTGTCAGGTGCCCACCATAAATATCACTAACCTCTTTTAGGATCGCATCTTTGTAATGAGATTGAATCCATTCAAAAAAAAATTGGTTTGGCACCTCTAAAACAAGCACATCATTATTAAGGCCAATAGATGTTACGGGTTCAAACCAAGTTGAAAAAGCGTGCTGGGGTTGGTTTTTTCTTAAATTTTCTTTGGCTGTTTTCCAAAGATCTAAATGCATCATTTTTAAGTTTTCCACATGTTTTCCACAATCGTCATCCATTCAATTTATGGTGCTTTTTCATACCGCAACAATTGTCTTTTTCTCTATTTTACAAAAAATTAATCCACATTTGTTTTTTCACCATTTCCTTTGGTCTTGTTTTGGATATTCGGTATTTTCCCCGGCTAATTTCGGAGTAATAATGAAGCGTACATATCAACCAAGCAAACGAAAAAGAAAAAACAAACACGGTTTCCGTTCCCGGATGTCCTCCGTGGGTGGGAAGAAAGTCCTCGCACGCAGAAGAAGAAAAGGTAGAAAAGTCCTTTCTGCCTGATCCCTTGCCTTCCTGACCTTGTGGGCATTTTAAACAAAACCATCAATTCCATTTTTATTAGCGTAATTAAACTATATCAAATTACGCTATCACCATTTTTAGGAAACAATTGCCGTTTTCACCCGACGTGTTCACAATATGGTATTGATGCTTTTCGCTCATTTTCCTTTTTCAAAGCTTTTGGATTAACCCTTAAACGAATATCTAAATGCCATCCTTTTTCAAAGGGCGGAATAGACCCCATACCCAGATAAATGGATCGACGAACCTTACTTGCCTTTGGCTTAATTGCTGTTGTTTTAATTCTGACACCCTGGTATATGAATCTGGTGTCACCAATACCCGATTCTACCACACAGGATACCGTGTTAACATCCCCATCGGATGTGATTGTAGATGATGCGGTTGTACCAGACTCCCCCCTAATTCCTGCCGTTAAACAAACTGATTCTCCTTCCAAACCCAGCAGAAAAGTTGTTATCAACAACGGTTTATACACAGCGACTCTCAGCAATAAAAATGGCGGTTCTTTTTCTTCATTTGTTTTAGATAAATATATACGTTTCGATTCATCCTACGTCAATACGATTGATGAATTTAACAGCGAAAACCTGGTGGTTGGTTTTGTCTCCCTCGACGGTGATGATGTATCTTTGGATCATAATTGGGAAATTGTCGGATCTGCAACAAACCTGCAAGCCGAATCCAAACAGCAAACGATTACCTTTAAAACGACTTTTGAAGGCAATTCCATAAAAAAACAATTTACCTTTTTCCCGGGGACATATAAAATTGGACTTGATGTCATTTTCGGCAACCCCAATAAATATATTTCTCGCCGTCAGTACAATCTTTCCTGGGCTGGGGGTCTTGCACCCTCTGAAAAAAACCTTAAAGATGATTATGCAAACTTTAAGGGGTATGCTTATTTAGGGGATGAACTTCTCGAGCCGGCCGCAAAATCCGGTCAGATATCTGAAGAAAAACAAACCGGTAATACGAATTGGACCGCTACGAAATCAAAATATTTTATTTCAGCTATTATTCCTGAAACGCCCGGTGTGGGCGCCATTGTCAGGGGAACTACCGATGGTAAGCGCCCGCTTTTTTCAACCCATTTGAGACAGAGTATTTCTAACGGCGGGAGCTTTAACTTATATATGGGGCCATTGGAATACAGTCGAATCCATGCCTTGGGGGTTGATCTTGAGAAAACCATGAACCTGGGGTGGGCAATCATTCGCCCCCTCGGCCGTCTTGTAACTTGGTCCCTTATAAAAATGCATACCGCCATTCCCAATTACGGCATTGTTGTCATCATTTTCGCTATTATTGTAAAAATTATTTTAAACCCTTTAACCAAGAAGAGCTTTCAATCCACGCGCCGGATGCAAGATCTTCAACCCAAGATTCAACGCCTTAAAGAAAAATACAAAAACGATTCGCAAAAGTTTAGTCGCGCCCAGATGGAATTGTTTAAAGAGGAGGGGGTAAATCCAATGGGCGGTTGTCTACCTGTCTTGCTGCAGATGCCGATACTTATTGCTTTTTTCTCTGTTTTCCGGTCAACAATCGAATTCCGAGGCGCACCCTTTTTTGGCTGGATCACAGACTTAAGTACACCAGATACGCTAACGACTTTGGCTGGGTTTCCTATAAACATTCTACCTTTTTTTATGGGTGGTACAATGTTTCTACAGCAAAAACTCATGGCCTCTCCTACTGGCGGAACACAACAAAAAGTTACCATGTATTTTATGAATGTGTTCTTTCTTTTCATGTTTTACTCTTTTCCGTCTGGACTAAACCTTTACTATACGGTATTTAATTTACTCTCTATCATTCAACAGAAATACCTGACCCCTGCGCCGGCTGCAACAAAGCCCGCAGTTAAAGCACAAAAGAAAAAATGATCCCGGGCGACACTATCGTTGCCCCCGCCACCCCTTTCGGATATAGCGGTATCGCTGTAATTAGAATGAGCGGCTCCGGCTCCTTCGGCATTTTATCGAAACTCTCCGGTAAAAATAATTTTGTAAATCGTTGCGCGACACTTTCTTCCCTAAAAAACAGCGGTGGAGACTTAATCGACCAATGTCTGGTAACCACCTTTAAAAACCCTAATTCATATACCGGTGAGGATGTTGTTGAAATCTCTTCCCACGGAAACCCCGCCATCATCGAAGATATTATTCATACAATTTGCGATTACGGGGGACGACTCGCAGAGGCAGGAGAATTTACTCGCAGGGCCTTTATAAACGGAAAAATGGATCTGGTCCAGGTGGAAGCTGTTGCTTCTTTGGTTCACTCCAAATCAGTTGAAAATTCCCGTTGCCAACAAAAAATTCTGAACGGATCTCTTTCAAATATATTAAATGATATCCGCAGTAAACTCATTGATGTTTTATCAGGTCTTGAATACCAAATGGATGTTTCTGATGAAGATCTAACTGCCGATGAAAATGAACAAATATCCATTGAATTGAATAAAATATCATCAACTGTTGAGCGCTTTAAACATACGTTTTATCTCGGTCGTTTGTTAAATCGGGGAGCTACCGTTGTTATTGCAGGCGCGCCTAATGTGGGTAAATCCACCTTATTAAACTGCTTGGCAGGATCCGATAGGGCCATTGTGAGTGAAGTTCCCGGCACGACGAGAGACACGATAGAGGTTGAGCTGCTTATGGGTGGGGCGCCCGTTCTTTTTGTGGATACGGCGGGTATACGTCACGCCGATAATTCCATCGAAAAAGAGGGTGTAAGCCGCACTTGGAACAAACTTAATAATGCCGATCTTATTATTTCTTTAACCGATCATCCACACACAAGACATTCAATCCAAACCGATAAACCGTTGATAAAAGTTGTAAACAAATCTGATTTGCACCAGGATAAAATGGGCAACAACTCTATTATACATATATCGTCTATGCATAATACAGGGATTAATCATCTTAAAAAAATTATTTCTCGCGCCCTCGGCATCAATAAACTTTCCACAGAAACCACATACTTATCCACAGCCCGTCAATACAATGCAATTAAACAGTGTTCCACCGCTTTAAACAATGCGAGAAATATGTTTCCTCCCAGCGCTTTAGATGTGGAACTTTTATCATTTGAAATTCGATCCGCCCTTGATGCGGTCGATAGTATCTTGGGGAAAACCTCACCTGAAGACATATTGAACCATGTGTTTGGTACCCTTTGTGTGGGAAAATAGTTTCACGTGAAACCGTCCATAAATCGATTTGATATACTTGTTGTTGGCGGCGGCCACGCAGGTGTGGAAGCGGCCTTAATTGTAGCAAAACGGGGGAAGGCTGTGGGGTTGGTTACCCTGGATGCAAAGGCCATTGGACGTATGTCCTGCAACCCGGCCATTGGCGGACTGGCCAAAGGACAAATTGTGCGGGAAATTGATGTGCTTGGCGGTGTAATGGGTTTTGCCACTGACCAGAGCGGGATCCAGTTTAAAATATTAAACAGGTCTAAGGGCAAATCGGTTTGGTCTCCCCGGGCTCAGGTTGATAAACGGCAATATGAAAAATTTATATCTTCCCTCATTTTAAACCACCGTAACATCCGTTTAATTGAAGGAGAAGCGGTTGACATTATTGTCAAAAATAATCGCATATCCGGCGTTGTTTTGCGGGATGGAAACCAAGTTATATCCCAAGCGGTTATTTTAACCTGTGGTACATTTTTAAATGGCCTGATTCATATCGGACAGAAAAAAATCCGCGCCGGGAGAATGGGTGAAAGTGGTGCCGAAGGAATTACTGAGGCCCTGGTTTCTCAGGGCTTTCGGGCCGGTCGATTAAAAACCGGCACCCCCCCGCGCCTTGATAAAAATTCAATCGATTGGTCAAAAACCGCCCTTGCGCAGGGGGATGCAAATCCGACGCCCTTTTCCTATCAAACAGATCCATTTTCACCACCCAATGTACCCTGCCATACAGTGAGAACCGGTGTTCCCTGTAAAAACATCATCGCCGACAATCTACACCAGAGTCCCATGTTTTCCGGTGATGTTGGCGGTGTCGGCCCCCGCTATTGTCCATCAATTGAGGATAAGGTTTACCGTTTTGCTCACCATGACGCCCACACGCTTTTCCTGGAGCCCGAATGGACAGACTCTGACCAAATATATTTAAACGGATTCTCAACGAGCCTGCCGGAACATATTCAGCTGCGCGCGCTACGCACTGTTGAAGGTCTTGAATCAGTTCGCTTTTTTCGTCCGGGGTATGCCATTGAGTACGATTTTTTCTCACCGGCGCAATTAAAGTCTTCATTGGAAACAAAATATATATCCGGTTTATTCTTTGCCGGACAAATTAATGGCACCTCCGGATACGAAGAAGCTGCAGCCCAAGGTCTTATCGCCGGTATCAACGCCACGCAATATATTAATGACGCAGAGCCACTTACTCTTTCGCGGAATGAGGCTTACATTGGTGTTTTAATTGATGATTTAATCACGAAAGACACCCTTGAGCCCTACCGTATGTTTACCTCTCGTGCTGAATACAGAATTCTGTTAAGATATTCAAACGCCCACACGCGCCTGGTTAAAAAAGCGGAATACTTTTCTCTCCTGAATACAGAATCAATAAATCGCATTAAAACCATTGAAACTGCGCTTGGCGGTATTGTTTCTTCTTTAGATACCTCTGTCGCGCCAGCTGAAATAAACCCAACCCTTACTCAGTTAAACGAGGCGCCTATAAAGCAGCGTACGCCAGCTAAAAACATATTAAAGCGTCCATCAATTGGAATAAACCACCTCCCGGGATCTCTTTTTCAAAAAACAAATCAATCGTTTAATCCTTCGCCTTTTTTGTTTGAAAGTTTCATTGAAGCGGAAGCCCTGGTTAAATATGAGGGCTACATACAAAGACAATATGACCAAGTCCGCAAAATGAGAAAACAGGAAAACCAGCCAATACCTTCAGATTTTGATTATATTAATATCAACAGCCTTTCAAACGAAGCGCGGGAGAAACTTAACTTGGTCCGCCCCCAAACGCTTGGTCAGGCGATGCGCGTTTCTGGTGTGACGCCCGCAGACATATCTGTACTATCCGTTGTCTTGGCCGCATCATAAGCGTTTCACGTGAAACTAAATTAATACCACCTGCTTGATTAAACATTTATTTAAAACACTTTCGCGGACACCGCCTTTTCTGTTCATAAAATCCCGCCTGGAAAACCAAACAGCATTCACGCTTGGTTTGGGTCATTTATCCGCTCAGTCAGTTTTTCTATCCACATTGTTCGACGACACGAAAAAGTCATTTGCTGTCATTTGTGAAGAGGAAAACATCTCTAAATCAATTTATACCGATTGTGCAAATCTGTTAGGAGATTCCGCTTTTCACTTTCCCGAAATTTTAGATGATACCACCAGTGTTCCAGGATTTGTATCCCAAGACCATGTTGCTTTTACAGAATCTTTTAATGCCCTTTCTGCCAAAAAGCGGGGCATCTATATTGCCTCCAATCATGCTGTTAAGCGCAGCACCCAATCGCCGGAGGAAAGCGTCGAGGCGTCCATCTCGTTCCGGGTAGGTTCGGTGGTTCGAAGAGAAGATATTCTCGAAAGATTGACATTGTGGGGTTACGAGCAGGTTGATCATTCATCCGCGCCAAACACCTTTTCTCTGCGGGGCGGTATACTGGATATTTTTCCGATGTATTCTCACAATCCCGTACGGATTGAATTTTTTGGTGATCAAATTGAATCCATTAGAATATTCAATCCACAGTCCCAACTCTCTGAAGGAGAACGTTTGCGCTTTAAACTGTTTCCAACAATTCGCGATGATGAAGGTTCATCCATTAAATTGTTTGATTCACTAAATAACTACTGTGATTTTGTATTATACATAACCCATGAAGACATTACATTTTTAGATGGGGGAGAATCCCACGATGTTTTCGCTGAGTCGATTCACTTAAATGGGCTTTCTTCTGAGGTGCAGCACAAAACAGTTGATACCTATATTCATTCCAAGAAACCGAATGCTGTTTACTTGTTTAATCCCGCCGGTCGCACCTTTTACCCATCTGGTGAAATAAAAGAAATACAATCCGCCCTTGGGGGTGGTTTTGCTTTACCGTCCTTGGGGATAGTTTGCCTGGTTGCACCAGGACGGACGCGTGTGCGCACCTTTAAAACCCGCCACCTGCGCAAGGGTATCCGGCAAGAAAATATTTCCTCATTAACGGATTTAAACTGGGGGGATTATCTCGTTCACCAAGATTATGGTATTGGTATCTATCGCGGCTTGGAGACCGTCGGCGGGGAATCCAACCATGAAGAAAACATCCGGATTGAATATGCAAACAGTGCCTCCGTTTACGTTCCGGTCAATCGTTTCAATCGTGTACATAAATATATCGGTCTGGGTGATTCTACCCCCAAACTGTCGCGGCTTGGTTCTGGGTCGTGGGAAAAACAAAAAGCCATTACCAAGAAAAGCGCACAAGAGGTCGTCGAACACCTTATCGGATTATATCAGGCGCGTTCCAACCCAAGGGGGTTTCGTTACACAAATGAAGATGAATTGCTCCACAAACTGGAAGAAAGTTTTCCCTTCCAAGAAACCGAAGACCAGTTATCTGCAATCGAGAATATTAATGAAGATTTAAACAAACCGGTTCCAATGGACCGGCTGGTTTATGGTGATGTAGGTTTTGGTAAGACAGAGGTGGCAATTCGTGCCGCCATGCGTGTGGTGGTCTCCGGCCGTGCTGTGTTTTTTCTATCACCAACAACGGTGTTGTCCGATCAACATTATATTACATGTAAAAACAGGTTGGGTCCCCTTGGTGTAAATGTCGAGCTCCTGTCCCGGTTTCGAACCAAGAAGGAACAGTCATCAATTGTCGAAAGATTGCATAAAAACAACATCGATGTGGTGGTGGGAACCCACCGCTTGCTGGGTGACGATATACCTGTCTCAAACCTGGGCCTCTTAATTGTAGATGAAGAGCATCGTTTCGGGGTCAAACATAAAGAAGCAATCCGGCAGTTAAAAAACCGCGTTGATGTATTAACGCTTACTGCCACGCCCATCCCCAGAACACTGCAGCAATCGTTGGTTGGGATACGGGACACTTCTAAGATAGAAACGCCGCCTCAAGAGCGCCTGCCCATTCAAACATTTGTAAAGCGTTTCGATTGGACTTTTGTAAAAGATGTAATGCAAACCGAAATAAACCGCGGTGGACAGGTTTATTTTTTGCATAATGATATAAACAGCCTCCCCTTTTTACTCGAAAAGGTGCAGGAATATTTTCCCCATGCGCGCGTTGCAATTGGTCACGGACAAATGCCCAGCCGCGCGCTTGAAAAAACAATCTTGAGCTTCTTCAGCGGGGACATTGATATTCTGTTGTGTACAACAATCATCGAGTCGGGGCTGGATGTCCCCAACGCAAATACAATTATTATAAACAATGCCCATATGTTCGGCCTGGCCCAGTTATATCAAATTCGCGGGCGCGTTGGCCGGGGTGAAAAACAGGCCTATTGTTATCTATGTGTCCCCTCGGGAATGAAACTGCTGCCGGACGCTTACCAAAGGCTCAAGGCAATTGAATATTATTCCGCCCTTGGGTCGGGATATAGTATTGCCATGAAAGATTTAGAAATCCGCGGTGCGGGAAACCTTTTCGGTTATGAACAAAGCGGACAAATTTCTAAGGTCGGATTCGAGTTGTATAATAAAATTTTAACGCAAGCTGTCCGTGAAAACCACGGCGGCGAAACGGGCATCGAAAAAGAAAAATTGGCTGTTGTTTACGCCGGCTCCGCTCAAATCGAAAATGATTATATGCCCATGGTACAGGACCGTTTATACTTTTATCAAAAATTATCCGAAACAAAAACTGTTGCACAACTCGATGAAATTCGCACAGAGTTGCGCGATCGGTTCGGGCCCATTCCCAAAGTTGCTGAAGATTTATTCAAAGTTTCTTCTATACAGTGTTCCTTATATCAATACCCGATTTCTAAGTGTACGATTAATAGCGCTTCTACCTCTTTTGTCCTGGATGCTGTACCGGGCGAAATGGATCCACAGCAATTTTTTGAATCATTACAAACCACATTAAACAATTATCCTCACCCCTTTCGTATTGAAACGGGTAAAACAGGTGCATTGATAGTTTCATTTAAAACGCAATCTATTAGTGATTCTTTTTCTCTTGCTCAAAAGTTCGGGGAATTGTTTTCCCGTATAATATCGGGGTAATATTAAGGATGTACTTTTCGCCGATTAAACATTTTTTCTGGGCCGCCTGCCTGATTGTGTCCTGTTCGAGTCGGGATGACTCCTCCCCCATGGTGGCATCCGTTGGTGACAGTGTATACACAGAAAAACAAGCCGTGGCAGATGGTATGTTACTTCCGGTTGGTGCACCCCAGGTGGACCGCTGGGTTGAGCGGGAGGTTTTATATCAATCCGCTATCAGCAATGATTATGACAAAGATAACACAACAAAACGAAAAAGTATTAATCACTTGAAACAAATCGTCGGTAGGTCTTATTTAGAAACCCTGATTCATAACCGGGTTAAAATCACAGAATCGGAAGTAATAGATTATTATAACAAGACCCGCGAACAATATAAGCGCAAGGAGCGGGAAGCGGTTATTCTCCGCTTCACCTTGACCGATCGGGCCACAGCAGCAACGCTTGTTGCTGATCTAAAAAAATCCCTGTCCAGAAAATCAGACCAAAAGCTTGGTGAACTTCTTGTGGTTCACAAGCCCAACCGGGAACTTGTATTTGAAAATAGACTAAAAGAAAATATCCGTAAAAAGATATTCTCTAACCGGAAACAATCCCGCGTTTTGGGGCCGATACAAAGCAGCGATAAATTCTACGTATTTAACGTTGTAAAAGTTTTTGAAAAAGGAACCATTAAAGATTTAATCCATGTTCAGGATGAAATTCAAAGAAGGCTTCTTGAGATAAAAAAACACGCCATTAAGAAAACCGTTATAGACAGCCTCAAGGCTCAATATTCGATAGATATTATCAACCAAGGATCATTATGAAACACCTTAAAATCATATTTTTAATTCTATTTTCAATCGCTTTTGTTTTTTCTCAACAAGACGGTGCCAATACAACAAACGATGAACCGTTGACTGAAAAAGAGAAAAAACATTTGCAGGCTATCGATGGCCTTGCGGCTATCGTGGGTGACAAAATCATCCTGAAAAGCGATATCAACCAAACGTTGTCTATGACCATTTTTCAGCAGCGGCTGGATCCACAAAAAGATTTAGCTAAAATTGAAAAGTTGAAAGATGAAATTACTCGCTCAATTGTTAACCGTAAAGTTATACTGGCAATGGCTGAGTTGGACTCTGTCGTAGTCCAGGATAAGGAAGTGGACCGCGCATTAGATGAGCAAATCAACAATATTGTCGCACAAGCCGGCAGCGAGGAAGCTGCTGAGAAGGCGTTAGGTCAACCACTGCGTACGTTTCGTCGGGAATACTGGTACGATATTAAGGATATGATGGTCACGCAAAAATATCAGCAGGGGTTGATCAGCAAAATATCCGTCAATAAAAACGATGTTTACGATTTTTTTAAATCATACAAAGATAGTATACCGCCTTTTCCAACAACGGTAAAAATAAGACATCTCCTAGTCAAGATTTTACCCAACCAAACACAAATAGATAAAACGATTAATTTGCTGAAAGAACAGCGGCAGAACATTTTAGATGGTACTTCATCTTTTGAAAGTGTTGCGTCCCAATACAGCCAGGATCCCGGTTCTAAAAACAGTGGTGGATCCTTGGGGTTTGTCCGCCGTGGTAACCTGGTTACAGAATTTGAATCTGCTGCTTTTACGCTCAAGCCGGGTGAAATCAGTATGCCCATCAAGACTGAATTTGGGTATCACATCATTGAAACACAGGAAATCCGTGGTGATAAAATAAAGGTTCGTCATATTTTGATGAGTCCCCCTTTGACCGATGAAGATGAATCTGCCGCTTACAATAAAGCTGTGGCCTTAAAAGATTCTTCGACAACACTACCAGAATTTATTACGATGGTTAAGTCGCACTCCATGGACAAGCAAACAAAGGAAAATGGCGGCAACTTAGGGTGGGTGGACCCTAACAATTATCCCATACCGGAATTTGGGATGGTCATTGGGCAAATTAAACAAAACGAATGTGCCGGTCCCGTCAGAACCGAGTTCGGTTATCACTTGCTATGGATAGAATCAATAAAACCCGGCGGTGCCGCAGATTTGTCGAAACACTGGAATGAAATTGAAAAACTTACTTTAAACAAAAAGAAAAGTGATTGGTTTGTTAAATGGGTTGATGAAGCCCGTCAAAAGTTCTTTATCAACATCGTTGACTGAAGATCTTTCAACAGTTTCAACAGTATTTTTCCACAATAATTAAAAAATGAGATTATTTACCTCCATCAAAAAATCCTTTGTGGAAAAACGCTCTCTTATCCACAATTTTTACGGTTTTTTCCACATAAAGTAATGGATGAGGTTATTTCAAAAAGGAGTTAAACTTTTTTGTTTTCCATCCCAGTTTTTACGCCGACTCCCATGTTATCCACACTATTATAAATATTCTCTTTAAAATCATTCTGTTGTATGGTATTCAAAAGAGCGTTTTTCTGACGGAAAATTGCTTGTTAAAACACGTCAATTTCGGTAATGTCATCCGATTTTTTGACACACAAATTTTAGATTGAATCCGTATTAATTATCTGGAAATAAACATGAAACTTTCTACCTCAAAAATAGAACTTCAATCAGCCCTTCAAAAGCTATCTAAGGCCACACCAACGCGCTCCACATTACCTGTTTTAAGTGGTGTACTTTTTGATGTTCAGGAAACAGGTACGGTTCTCAGGACAACCGATTTAGAGATTACGATTATTGTAAACCTGCCGGCCAGCATTGAAACAACCGGCAGTGTGGCCATTCCTTTACAGACTTTATTGGATATTACAAGTGAACTCCCGGAAGATGCCCGGATTACACTCACGGCAGATTTGAATCATAAAATTGAAATGGTGACAGAAGTTGGCTCTTATGATATTATGGGTAAGCCGGCCGACGAGTTTCCTGCGGTACCCGAGGTTGATAATCGTAAAGCGACAGGCGTGTCTGCCGAAGCGTTAAAGGATTTGATATCTAAAACATCTTTTGCCGTAAGTCGGGATGAATTAAAACCGGCTTTAACGGGTGTACTGTTTCGTTTTGGCCAAGGTGATCTCACAGCCGTAGCGACCGATGGTCATCGCTTGGTACGATATACCCGCAGCGATTATACCGCGGATGAATATTCCGGTGATGTGATTGTACCGCGAAAATTTCTGAGTTTGTTGTCAGGTGTGCTGGGCGGTGAGGATTCGATTCAAATGTGGATGGGGGACAACCATATGACTGCCACAGTGGGGTCGGACACATATTTTACACGAATCATCGATGAGCGGTTTCCAGATTTTGAAAGCGTAATTCCGCAAGATAACGATAAAGAACTTTCCGTTGATCAAAGTGTTTTGTTATCCGCCGTTCGGCGTGTATCTATTCTCTCCAATAAAGCCACCCATCAGATTGCCCTCAGGATGGGAAAAGACGGTATTCAGATTACAACGGAAGACCCGGAGAAATCTTCTAGAGCACAGGAAAAAATTATGGGCGAATTTAGTGGCGAAGAATTGGTTATCGGATATAATGCCTCATATTTAAAGGATATACTATCTCACATTGAAAATGAAAAAGTAGTTATTAAACTTAAAACACCAATCAGTGCTGCTCTTTTTTATCCCGGGACTCAGAATGAAAATTCAAACCTGACAATGTTGCTCATGCCAATTCGTTTAAACGATTAAGGTTTGGGATATTATTCGATCGATAGAAAGAGACAATCCATTCAGATTATTACGGGGGATCGAATCGGTAATGCCGATTGATAAAATCCAAATGTTATCATTCCGAAACCACCAAAAAACAGAAATAGGTTTTGGTCCGGGTGTAAATGTGATATGGGGTGAAAACGGGTCGGGGAAGACTTCAGTTTTAGAGGCCGTTTATCTGTTATCCATGGGCAAAAGTTTTCGCACCGGCAGGATATATGAATCAATTAATTATGACCAAGAAACGCTTCGTATAGAGGGCCTGTTTTCCACGGATAAAAAGGTTGAGAAAATCAGTTTCAGCCAGGCGAAGGACAGGCGGAGGAAAATTAAAATAAACAACACCGATGTCAGTGTCAAAGAGCTTATTGGTAAAAACCCGGTTGTTTTGCTGTCCCCGGAAGAACAGAATATCACCAAAGGTGCGCCGGGAGACCGTCGGCGGTATTTTGATAAACTTTACTCAATAATATCAAAAAACTACTTTAAAAACCTGTCGGATTATACAACATCTCTCAAACAGAGAAACGCCTTACTGAAAAACAAGATGAGCGGCTCAAGTTTTAGTGTATGGGATGATGCGCTGGCAGAATTCGGAACAAAAATTTGGGAAGAAAAAGAAACCCTGAATAAAAAATTTGTAATTTGTTTAAATACTGTTACAAAAATGTACAACCAGGAAGAGGTTGAAATAAAGCTGGAAGCAAAAGCGGATAACCTTTGCAAACAACAGTTTCTCCAACAGCTTAAAAGTGCGCTTTATAAAGAAAAACAAATTGGCCGCACATCGGTTGGACCACACCGAGATAATTTCACCTTTTCATTTAACGGGAAAAGCCTGCGGGAATTTGGATCACAGGGTGAGCATAAAATATCGTTAATCCTGATCAAGTTAGCCGAATATATGTTCATCCAGGAAGAAACAGGAAAAACACCCAGCCTGCTTTTGGATGATTTGTTTGCCAAATTGGATTTTGAAAGAAGCGATGCTGTTTTAAAACTGCTGGAGAAAAAAACGCAAACAATTATAACAAACACCGACTTGGTTGATATAAAAAATCACGGGATAGATCTTGAAGACCCAAACAACAGGAGTTTTCATTTGGAGCGTCCATGCAACAATTAAAAAAAGCAATTGACCTTTTTTTAAAAAATGCCGGCCTCGAAAAAGGCGTGAACCAAAATAAGGCCCTGTTGATTTGGAAAGATGTCGTAGGAAATACAATTGCAGAAAACACGAGCCCTGAGAAAGTAGAACATGGTATTCTTACGGTAAAAGCGGATAACCCGTCGTGGCGACAGGAACTCATTTTTAAAAAACACGAAATCGTTGAAAAACTAAACCTGAGGCTCGGTAAAAACACAATAAGGGAAATCAAATTTATATGAGCGAACCACAAACCAAAGCAAGTTACAGCGCTGAGAGCATTAAAGTATTAGAGGGACTTGAAGCAGTCCGAAAACGGCCGGCCATGTATATCGGAGACGTGGGAAAACGCGGTCTCCATCACCTCGTTTATGAAGTTGTGGATAACTCCATTGATGAAGCATTAGCTGGTTACTGTACCAAAGTAATCGTCAGCTTTAATCCTGACGGATCTGTAACTGTTGAAGATAACGGCCGAGGTATACCTGTGGATACCCATAAAGAAGAGAACAGACCAGCTGTCGAAGTCGTTATGACCGTTCTTCATGCCGGGGGAAAATTCGACAAAGGATCTTATAAAGTTTCCGGCGGTCTTCACGGGGTGGGTGTCTCTGTGGTAAATGCCCTGTCAGAGTGGATGTGGGTGGAAGTAAAACGGGACGGAAAAATTCACCGCCAGGATTATAAGATTGGTGATCCACAAAACAAATTGAAGGTAACCGGGACCGCAAAGAAAACAGGTACCAAGGTTTGTTTCTTTCCGGATAACGCCATTTTTAAAACAATCGATTTTGAATATAATATCATCGCCGAACGATTACGTGAGCTGGCCTATCTGAACAGCGGTTTGGAAATAGTTTTGCGCGACGAACGAACCGATGATGGCGAATCTGATTCATTCAAATTCAAAGGCGGACTCAGTGATTTTGTGAAATATTTAGACGAGTACAACAATCCGCTCCACAACAAAATCATTACAGTCAACAAAGAGGATGGCGAAGTTCCTGTTGATGTCGCATTGCGGTACAGCAACACATACAATGATAATATCCTTACGTTTGTAAACAACATTAATACGATTGAAGGCGGAACCCATTTATCCGGTTTTCGCTCAGCGCTGACCCGCGCCATGAACAATTACGCCACAAAAAACAACCTGATCAAGGCCAAGAAAAATGAAAAGATTACGCTTTCAGGTGAAGATTTTCGCGAAGGCTTGACTGCGATTCTCAGCGTGAAGGTGGCAGAACCGCAGTTTGAAGGACAGACCAAAACAAAGCTGGGGAATGGTGATGTAAAAGGGATCGTGGATACAGTTGTGTATGAAGGTATTCTGGATTTTCTGGAACAGAATCCATCCATTGGCCGCCGAATCGTTGAAAAGGCACTTCTTGCTGCACGAAGCAGGAGCGCCGCCAGGAAAGCACGGGAACTTATCCGTAGAAAGAGTGCCCTTGGCGGCTCATCCCTTCCGGGTAAACTTGCGGATTGCTCCAACCGGGATCCGGTCTTTTGTGAACTATACCTGGTGGAGGGTGACTCTGCCGGCGGATCCGCTAAACAGGGCCGAGACCGCCGAACCCAGGCCATTCTGCCGCTTCGGGGTAAGGTGATCAACTCCGAAAAAGCACGCGTCGATAAACTGCTTTCAAACAATGAGGTTCAATCAATGATCACAGCTCTGGGCGCCGGGTTTGGTGGATCAGAAGATGAGAGCGGAGAAAAATCCGCTGGCGATTTCGATATCGAAAAGCTCCGCTATCATAAAATTATTATTATGACCGATGCTGATGTGGATGGCTCCCACATTCGAACGTTGCTCCTCACCTTCTTTTATAGGAAAATGATAGAAATTATTAATGGGGGGTATCTCTACCTTGCGCTGCCGCCGCTGTACCGTGTATCACAGGGAAAAAAACAGCTCTACGCCTATGACGATAACGAACGCGATCTATTGATCGAAAGAATGGAAAAAGAGAACAAAACAACGAAAATTGGGATTCAGCGGTATAAAGGTCTGGGAGAAATGAACCCTGATCAGCTGTGGGAAACGACAATGGATCCAGAGCGCAGAACACTTTTACAAGTAACTGTAGAAAGCGCCGGTGAGGCGGTGGAAACATTCGAAAACCTTATGGGCAGTAACGTGGAAGCCCGTAGAACATTTATTGAAAAGAATGCAAAATTTGTCGTCAATCTCGACGTATAACACTTTAGGAACAATTCATGGTTGATTTTAACAGAGACAATACATTACCCCGCGACATCGTCGATGAAATGCGGGAGAGTTATCTTAACTACTCCATGTCCGTCATCGTATCCCGGGCACTGCCCGATGTACGCGATGGATTAAAACCGGTTCACCGCAGAATCCTTTATGGTATGAGTGAACTGGGTTCATCTTGGAACCGCCCGTATAAAAAGTCTGCCCGAATTGTCGGTGATGTTTTGGGTAAATATCACCCCCATGGTGACAGTTCTGTCTACGATGCACTGGTTCGTATGGCCCAGGGTTTTTCCATGCGCTACGAACTGGTGGACGGCCAGGGGAACTTCGGTTCCATCGATGGTGATAACGCAGCGGCCATGCGTTATACCGAATCCCGGATGACTAAACTTTCAAGCGAAATGCTGAAAGACCTGGAAAAGGACACCGTGGACTGGGATCCCAATTTTGATGAAACACTGAAAGAACCATCCGTTTTACCATCAACCGTCCCGACCTTATTGGTGAATGGATCGGAAGGGATTGCGGTGGGGATGGCCACCAAGATTCCGCCTCACAACCTGACAGAAATCATCAATGGACTGGTGGCATTGATTGATAATGGTGACATCACCACCAGTGACCTGATGGGATTCATCAAGGGCCCGGATTTTCCGACGGCCGGCCTCATTATGGGTATGGATGGGCTTAAACAAGCTTACGAAACGGGCCGGGGAAAAATAAAAATGCGTGCCCGCGCTCATATCGAAACCAACAAAAGCGGTAAAAACAGTATCGTAATTACCGAAGTCTGTTACCAGACAAATAAAGCAAATTTGGTTGAAAAAATTGCTGATCTTGTTCGGGATAAAAAAGTAGTGGGAATCTCCGATTTGAGAGACGAATCTGATAAGGATGGCATCCGTGTTGTGATTGAAACCAAACGGGACGCGGTACCCGAGGTTATCCTGAATCAACTATACCAGCATACCCAACTTCAAGATACCTTTGGTATCATTCTATTGGCGCTGGTAAATGGTGTTCCAAAGATCATGCCTTTGAAAGAAGTGTTAACACACTTTGTGAACTTCCGCCATGAAATTGTGGTACGCCGTACTGAATTTGAACTGAAAGAGGCGGAAGCGCGGGCCCATATCCTAGAAGGGCTCAAAATAGCGCTGGACAACATTGATGAAGTGATCAAGATCATCCGTGGCAGCAAAGATCCGCTTCAGGCAAAAGAAGGCTTGATGAACGGCTTCAATTTATCTGAAATTCAATCCCAGGCTATTTTGGATATGCGGCTCCAGAAACTCACCGGACTGGAAGTTGATAAAGTTGTGGCAGAATACCGGGAGGTGATCAAACTTATTTCCCACTTAAAAGGAATTCTTGAAAGCAAAAGCCAGCGGATGGGTATTATTAAAAAAGAGCTGTTAGAAATTCGAGACCAGTATGGTGACGAGCGCAGAACAGAAATCATTCCGGTCGCCACGGACTTTTCCATGGAAGATATGATTGCCGAGGAAGAAGTTGTGATTACCATTACACACCAAGGGTATATCAAACGAACAGCACTGAACACCTACCGCACCCAGCGTCGCGGTGGCCGCGGTGTTCAGGGCGCCATGAGCAAAGAAGAAGATTTTGTCGAGCATCTATTTATCACTAACACACATGACTATATGCTTTTCTTTACCGATCAGGGTAAGTGTTACTGGTTGAAAGTGTATGATATTCCCCAAGGCGGTCGCGCCGCCAGGGGACGCGCGGTGGTGAACCTGATTGGATGTGAACCCGGTGAAAAAGTGGAAGCCTTCGTCAGTGTAAAAGATTTCGACGATAACCATTTTATCGTGATGGCCACCCAAAACGGTATCGTGAAAAAGACCGTCCTTTCCGCCTACGGCAAACCAAGGAAAGGCGGCATTTATGCCATCGAAATCCGGGATGGTGATAAGCTCATAGAAGCCCGCATCACCAACGGTGAGCACGATATTCTTTTAGGAACCTATGAAGGTAAATCCATCCGTTTCTCAGAAAACGATATTCGCCCTAGCGGTAGAAAAACCATGGGTGTAAAAGGAATCACTTTAAGCTCAAAAGATGATTATGTGGTTGGCATGCTGGTGGTCAAACGTGAAGGCACAATCCTGGTGGCCACAGAAAAAGGATACGGTAAACGAACCGATGTCATCCAATATCGGACCCAATCCCGCGGTGGAAAAGGTGTACTGACCATGCGCTGTACGGATAAGACCGGCAAAATGGTGAACATTATGGAAGTGGTAGATTCGGATGACCTAATTGTTATTACAGATTCCGGCGTATTGATGCGCCAGCCCGTTGGCGATATTCGATCCATTGGTCGTGTGACACAAGGCGTCAGGCTGGTGAGGCTGGATGACGGCACCAATATTTCTTCCATTACACGCGTCATCAGTGAGGACGCGGCTACAAAAAAGGAAGAACCGGAAGACCGGCAAATGACGATTGAAACAGGCGGCGATCCTGAAGCCGATGCATGAATATAAGTGAAAACATTAATCACCTTCAGGATCGCATTGATTCTGCAATAAAACGGGGCGGCCACGGTCGCCCCGTTCAGCTTATAGCCGTTACCAAAACGCACCCTTTTTCAACGATTGAAACCTGCTATAAAAGCGGGTTGCGGCAGATTGGAGAAAACAGAATCCAAGAAGCATCGTCAAAATTTGGCTCATTTAAGCATATGCCGGGACTAACAAAAAGGTTTATCGGCCACCTGCAATCCAATAAGGTGAATAAATGCCTGGATTTATTTGACAACATTGATTCGGTTGATTCTTTTTCCCTGGCAAACAAAATCAGCAATCGCTGTCAAACTTTGGGCAGAAAAATTCCTGTGTTGTTAGAGGTAAACACAAGCCAGGAACCCCAAAAACATGGATTTCATCCAGACAACCAGGCAGAAATGCTGGCCTGCATTGGGCTGGAAAATTTAAAGGTGAATGGACTAATGACGATTGGCCCCCTTTCAAAGGACGAAAAGACAATTAGGGCAGCATTTTCCACTTTGCGAAATATAAAAGAAAAGATTAACGCGGAAATTGGTCAGGAAAAATTAAGCGAACTTTCCATGGGGATGAGCGGGGATTTTGAAATTGGGGTTGAAGAAGGGAGCACTATGGTACGCGTCGGGACAGCCCTGTTAGGACCGAGAAAAACAATATGAGGCCCATTTATTTATGTAGCCGAGCCCTTGCCGAACAAGTAAAAATCCAAGGTAGAGATACTGTCTTTGGTCACGAATATAATACAACCGATGGTATTACCATCCTTTGGCCAGACAGCTTTCATGAATCGTGCATATCCCCAGAATCGTTTCTCCTGCTTAAAGAATTTTTAAAGACAGAAGAAATATTCGTAGTTGACCGGGTATCATCAATCAATAGAGCCATAAAAATATCAGACCACACCAACCGTTCTGGAAAAAGTTTTTTGAGAGCGAAAACACCATATAAAGAACTCCCAACTTTTCCGGACGTTTCTAATATTTATGTCAGCAATGCGGGAGAAACCGTAACAACGGTTGGTCCGGGCCGTTTTGGGGAAGAAAGAAAAAATAAGCATAAACTCATATCTGAAGCGCTTGCACCCATCACGGTTGTTTGGCATTATGTCGGGATGAAATTAATAGCCTTCGGATGCCCGCAAACCCTTTCAAGCGTTTCACGGTTGATCAGGGAAATCGAAAGGATAAATTAAAATGAAAAATGTTTTTACCATATTATTGATGGCTATTTTGGTCTCCTGCTCAGGCCCTCAAAGCCCGAGGGCAAAAGCAGTAATTGATTCAAAAAGCGGAAGCAGTGTGACCGGGACAGCCGTTTTTACGGAAGAAAAAGGCGCTGTTAAAATAGAGGTAGAACTAACAGGTGTAGGTTTGGGGCCCGTAGCTGTTCATATCCACAGCGTGGGTGATTGCCGTTCAGATGACGGTAAATCTTCCGGCGGACACTGGAATCCGACAGGTGAAGACCACGGCAAATGGGGTGTGCCGCCTTTCCATAGCGGCGATATTGGGAATGTCAAAATTGATGAAACAGGTAAAGGTAAACTCACCCTTGTCGATCAATATGGCCGTTGGTCAATCGGCGGATCGCCGGAAACAAATGTGGTCGAAAAAGCAATTGTTGTCCATGTTGGTATGGATGATATGGCTTCACAGCCGTCCGGTGCTGCCGGCGCGCGTGTTGGGTGCGGCGTGATTAAAAAAGCGAACTAATTTTAACCCCGTTTTTAAGGCGGGAGCGACCTGAGCCCCAACTTCACATAGTTTAAAGCCAAGAAATATTGGGTTTTTAGGCTTTTTCCTTTGACAATTAAAATACGCTATTAAAAAAGAAGAATCCTCGATGTCTTGGCCGTTAAGACCTAACATCAAAGAAAGGAATTGAATAAAAAAGGAAAGGAAATCACTTTAAGGCTTTTCTGCCATGATTAAAGCAGTTTTATTTTATCCTAAGCGACGGGTATTTTGATATAAACACGAAGTGAAATTATAGATTCTAATCACCCAAAGCTCCTACAGGTAGGTTATTTATGAGTTAATTCAAATGGCTGGTTAAAAAGTACTTGACAATCCTTTTTTTGTTATAGCTTAAAAATGGAATCAAAGGTAAAGAGGATTTTTCGATATGCGGTTAATAATTGTAGGTTTATTGCTGACAGGGTGTTATGCACTGCAAGCCCAATCTTTCCCCCCGGCAAAGCCCCTCACCGATGAAGTGCAAATCCGCCTAGTGTTGCAGAAGATTGAGCAGGGAATCAAGGAACAGAATGTTATGAAGGTAAGCGATGGTTTTGCCAATGAGGTTGAATCGAATGCCAAATTATTAAACCGAAAAACCCTTGCCAATCAATTCAAAACCACCTTTAATAATTTTCAAAGCAGGGGAAATGACTCATTATTTATCAAACGGAAACCGCCCAGAACTTCTTTAACCACAACCTGGGATTTTGAGATGGATATCGATGATATTAAATTTTTTTAAATGACAGTACTGCGCTCGCAAAAACCTGGATATATTTCGCCGCAGCCGAACCGGATACGACGAATAAGAAATGGAAATTTGGCAAAAAGCGCCGGAACAATTTCATGTTTCGAAAGGTGAAGGGGGAGTGGCGGGTGAAAACTGTAAAAAACTTATTGGGGCTCATTAGATGAAAAACATTAAGATTAATCTACATATATTTTGTTTATCTCTGTTAATAATATTGTCTTGTAGCGATCCAATCTCTACACCATTAGATGCAACTGAATATGCTACTATGAAGATTGAATATGATTGGATTTCTGGATACGATATGCAAAAAAAAATTAGGGGGAATATTTCAACCGGTAGCAGATGCATTTTCTGAAATAGGTATCAACCTTACTTATTACAGAGATGATGAAAAACTATTACTTCCCTATCATCCAAGTGTTTTTCCAAATGATAGTGCCTCGCTAAGCGCATATGCCAGGTTATATTTGGAACCAAATGCAGATAGTCTATTCCTGCGATGGCATTTACTAAATGTTAATTATTCAATAGATAACATAAGTCAGCTTAATACCCGTGGTGTTTCTACGGATCTAAACAATGGTTATAATACTGTAACCACTCCATTTCAGGATAGATACTCAATGGTATTCTGGGGAGATATTCAGAGGTTTTATACGGATACAACTACCTTAGTTAATATTGGTGTTTTTACGACAACTCACGAATTAGGTCATCAACGTGCAGGTCTTTCAGATATACAAGGGCCTTATGGACAACCTCAATTTCACAATATGTTTATTGATGAGGATAATAATTTTGTGCAAGATTATATGAACTATTCATGAGTGGTATTGACAGTTTGCCTGAAAAAGAGATGTGG